>NZ_JBFOEF010000002.1:0-282388 GCF_040886645.1 Enterococcus sp. GC34 | reverse complement strand
TTTCTCGTGTACTTTTTATGGTTACCTGTATAGCCTTCAATTTGTTCCTTTGTTACTACTTTTTCTTAATAATGCTCTTTACAGTGCTACGTTAAAACAGCAATAAAAATTAATGAAGGGGAATTTAACTCAAATACCAATGATTATTATTTAAGACCGCTTTCTTAAGTAACCCTCATTGATTACGTACTAATCATGATAGGCTCCTCGTTGCCATTTATCTAAAAATTCATCGAAAAAGTGCGCATCTTGTTGTTCTGGATGTTGTTTTTCAACTTGATTAATTTTTTCAATTAGTTGTTCGTTGTCTTCTGTTGGATGATAGTGTGCTTCAATAAAGGCCGCAGCGATATCACAGATCAAGAATTCTCCTGTTATTTTCCCACCGAAACCAATAACATTTGCGTTCAATTCCTCTTTCGCATACAACGCTGTAGTCATATCGCGAACTAAAGTAGAACGGATACCCGGCACTTTGTTAACCGCATTGTTAATTCCAACGCCTGTTCCGCAAATACATATACCCAAATCAGCCTGATTGCTCATTACGGCTTCTCCCACTTTTTTTCCGAAAATAGGATAGTGAGTTCGAGTAAAATCATACGTGCCTACATCTAAAATTTCATATCCCTTTGCTTTCAAAAAATCAGAAACTGCTATTTTGGTATCCGTCACAATATGATCACAACCAATGGCAATTTTCATAAAAACGCTTCCTTTCTATTATTTGTTAAGCCATTTTATTTAACATATCTACACGTATTTGATGACGCCCGCCTGCATAATGACCTGTTAAGAATTCTTTTATTATGTTTTTGGCTAGTTCCGTTCCAACAATTTTTGCGCCCACCGTGATCATCCGAGCATTGTTGTGTTCTCGCGCCATATATGCAGAACGCTCATCTGACAACTCGGCGACAATCATTCCTTTAATTTTAGCAGCAGTCATAAAACTACCTGCCCCATAACCATCAAAAACGATTCCTAAACTTTCAGTATCCTTTAAAACTTCATGAGCAACAGCAAGCGTTGCTTCTATAAAGTCTTCCGAAGCACTTTCACTTTTATCGATTACCTCAACTTTTTCTTGCAATAAGTATTGTTTCATTTCTGCTTTTAATTTTATTCCATCTAAATCTGAACCAAGTATGACACGCATTTTGTTTTCCTCCTTACCTCGTGTATCTACTATTAAAATTCTGTCCCTTTCTTTAAACTCAAATCCCCTTCTCGAAAACATAATAAAACAATATCGAACTTTATTCAACATTTATTTTCTTTTTTGTTTATTATTGTTTAATATTGTGTTGACATCTTTTTGAAAGCGTTTTATATTATACTTGTAAATAAATAATAATATATTAAAGAAACGAGGGGTTCTATGGTTATTAAAACATCGATTTTTTCATTAGATACTACCTATATTTCAAACAAAAAAACACAAGAAGAAGTTTTTGAAGAAGTTTATTTAGATTTGTTAAAAAAAAATTAGTTACACCTGATTTTCTAACTAATTTATTGGAACGAGAACATAACTATCCGACTGGTTTAAGTTTAACACCGATTGATCCTGAACTACCGAATATCGCCATTCCGCATACCGAAAGTACCTTTGTACGGACGACAAGAATTATCCCGATTAAATTGAATCAACCCTTATCATTTCATAACATGATTATCCCAAATGAAACGCTCTCTGTTTCCTTTCTTTTCATGATTTTAAATGAAAACGGTATTGAACAAACGGGTCTTTTAGCAACTATCATGGATTTTATTAACACGACAGACCGTTCATCACTATTGGCTTTTTTTCAATGTGAAGATAAAGAAGAAGTTTATCATTTTTTACAAAAAAATTTTAAAGGAGAGATTTAACATGATCAAAATTTTAGCTGCATGTGGGGCTGGGGTAAACTCTAGCCATCAAATCAAATCTGCATTAGAAACAGAATTATCTAAAAGAGGCTACCAAGTTTCTTGCGATGCCGTAATGATTAAAGATATTAATCAAGAGATGCTATCCCATTATGATATTTTCGCCCAAATCGCCAAAACAGATTTGGGTTTCCCAATCACGATTCCTGTAGTTGATGCAGGCGCAATTCTTTATCGAATTCCAGCAATGGCTGAACCTGTTTATCAACAAATGGAAAGTATCATTCACTCTTTAAACAAATGATTTCCTTTTCAGACTAATTACTTACGCTTCACTGTCAACAATAACAAAACTAAGATAAAAATTTTGTTATCTTAGCTTATGAAGGAGAAAATAAATGAATACGATTATTGACCTAGCAAATACAATTTTTAAACCTTTAATTGATTTAGGTGCTGCTCCTTTAATGACTATTGTTTTAACACTGATTGCCCTTTGTTTTAAGGTAAAACCCACTCGCGCATTAGAAGGTGGTCTTAAACTAGGAATTGCTTTAACTGGTATCAGTGCTATTATAGGATTTTTAACTACTGCTTTCTCAGATGCAATGGCCTCTTTCGTAGAACGTACAGGAATTTCTTTAAATATTACAGATGTTGGTTGGGCACCTTTAGCCACCATCACTTGGGGATCTCCTTACACGCTTTACTTTCTTTTAATTATGGTGATTGTCAATGTCATTATGTTAATTCTAAATAAAACAAACACATTAGATGTGGATATTTTCGACATTTGGCATCTATCGATTGTTGGTTTATTTGCTATTTTTTGTGGCGCAAACTTAATAATTGCAACAATCTTAGTTATTTTCATAGGTGTTTTAAAAATTATCAATTCTGACTTAATGAAACCAACGTTTAACGATTTACTTAACGCCCCAGATACCAATCCTATGACTACCACGCATATGAACTATATGATGAACCCAATCATTATGGTTTTTGATAAAATTTTTGATAAGCTTTTCCCTTGGTTAGATAAATACGATTTTGACGCTGCCAAATTGAATAGTAAAATTGGCTTTTGGGGATCAAAATTTGCTATCGGGATTTACTTAGGGATTTTTGTGGGTCTTTTAGCTGGCCAAACACCCACGCAAATTTTTTCTCTATCCTTTACGGCTGCAGTCTGTTTGGAACTATTCTCTTTAATTGGAACTTGGTTTATCGCTGCAGTTGAGCCTTTATCACAAGGTATCACTGATTTTGCTTCGAATAAATTAAAAGGACGTACACTTAATATTGGTTTAGATTGGCCTTTCTTAGCTGGTCGTGCTGAAATCTGGGCAGCAGCTAACGTATTGGCTCCAATTATGCTATTAGAAGCCATTGTCCTACCTGGCAACAAACTTTTACCACTTGGCGGAATTATTGCAATGGGTGTAACCCCTGCTCTACTAGTAGTAACAAGAGGTAAACTCATCCGAATGATTATCATTGGAGCAATCGAATTACCTTTGTTCTTATGGTCTGGTACCCTAATTGCACCGTTCGTTACCGAAACCGCAAAAAAAGTTGGTGCTTTCCCAGCGGGTCTAAATAATAATACTTTAATTTCACATACTACCATGGAAGGGCCAATGGAAAAATTCTTAGGATACTTAGTCGGCAATGCATCACAAGGTCAACTCGAATTTATTTTATACGCATGTCTGGCGCTAGTCGCCTATCTACTGATTTTCATTTGGTATGCAAAACAAATGAAGAAGCGAAATATTATTTATGCTCAAAAAGCTCAATAAGGGAAACTAAAAAGAAGAGGTGCATCTGCACCTCTTCTTTTTAGTAGATCACCCTGACAACTTTTTCCAATACTTTAGATGTGTCAAATTTATCTTTATTTGTAACTACCGCTGTCACTTCTTCTAATTGATAAAAAGAATAAAAATCCTGTTTCTCTACTTTAGAAGTATCCATTAACAAATATTTTTCTATTGAGTTATCTAATGCAATTGCTTGTGTTTGTCCTTCTTCAATAGTGGCTGTCATAATTTTATTATCTTTTAACGCATTACAACTAAAAAATGCTTTATGGAAATGCATTTCTTCTAATGCTTTATTAGCGATTTCACCAAAAAAAGATTTAGTTAAAAGTCGCATTTCTCCACCAATTAAATAAATGGTCAACGCATTCTTTTTTTTACTTAACGTTTCAAACACAGGCAAACAGTTTGTTACTACTCTTAAATGTTTAAATTCCATTGCCTCGGCTAAAAGTTCAATAGTTGTTCCTGGTCCTAGGAAGATAGTTTCTTCTTCGTGAATTAAACTTAATGCTTTTTGGACAATTTCTTTTTTTTCAACACTATTAATAATTTGTTTATCAGCATGAGACAGTTCATGTGGACGATATGTATTTAAACTGCTAGCTCCTCCATGTACTCGTTTTAAACGCCCCGCTGCTTCTAATTCTGTCAAATCTCTACGAACAGTCATATCCGAAACATTTAATCGTTCCATAATTTCAGTAACTTTGATTGCCCCTTTTTGATCTACTAGAGAGACTATCGCATTTAATCTTTCTTCTTTTAGCATTTTCATCGCTCCATTGTTAGTATATCTTTTATTCTACGATAAAATACTTACTATGAATACTAAAACATTTCTCCATTTATTTTAACATGAACGACGATTTGTAAAAAATTGACGATTTAGCCTATCTTTATATAAACAGATATCACTCCAACGATTGATTTAGATCTATTTGAGCCTAGTCAAATAGAGATCTAGCATAAAAATTTCCCATAAAAACATCCTCTACTCTGAGCACCTCTATCCCCCAAAATAGCACATAGGCAAAGGCAGGTTACTTATAAAAAGGTAAGCAACCCGCCTTTGCCTATGTTTAAGTAAACGATGTATTTCCCCTATTACTGATTCAAAGTCCTTAAAACTTTATAATCACTGTTTTGCACGAGTAAAACGCTACTTGGGTTATCTGGATAAGCAGCATTGCCATCAAATGATACAACAACAGTATTCGTACCAACTTTCGTGAATTGTGTGTATGAGCCCCCAGCACCGCCCACGTTGGCAAAATGTAATGTCATAGTATCGCCTTTTGTTTCTACTTCGCGCCAATTTGCCCGCTGATAGTTATGCCAGTCAATTTGAGTTGAAATTTCGTTTGTCGTGTTTTTATACATTCCTTCGTAAAAATCAATCGCTTCCTCTTTTGAAGACCACGGATTGACTGAAATATTTGGGATTTGTTCTTTAGTAATTGACGGGGCACCTACAATTTTTTCAAAGCCAGCCCTCAACTCTGCATTATCTGTTGCTCCAAAATATAGATAGTCATAAGGATTTCCTTGATTTTGCATCGTCACTAAAACTAAGGGCTGATTGTTAACGATGGTGAATAAATACAAGTGCTTTTGCATTTCTGGTTGCGTTTCTGCATCAGAGTAAACAGCAACTAACGCATATCCATCCTTCACTTGTCCATTTTCAGACCATTCTAAATAAATGGGATGCTGACCAATCGCTGGCTGCATAGTAACATTTCCTACTAGACCATCAGGCGCTTGAACACCATTAAAATTGATTGAATTTCCTAGTGTATATTCTTTATACGTTTGGTTCATCCGTTGCCCCCAATCAGCCATAAATTGTTGTAGCTGTGCCTTTTTTTGCGCAGACCACAACTGATTTTCAGTTTTAGTAGAAGCAGAAGAATTACTTTGAGTCGTACTAGATTTTGACTCCGTGCTCATTTGACTTGCTTGGCTGTTGTTAACGGTAGCAGGTGCTTTCATTTCTGATGTTGCTGTCGGCTTGCTTGATTTGCTTGCAGTGCTATCACCACTTTTATTGGAAGAACATCCTGATAAAATACTCAATAAAAGACCTATCAAGATTATTTTTTTCATTGGTAATCCCTTCTTTCTGACAAGAATACTGTACTACTTTTCCCCTTTTCTCACCAGTAAAACTCGACTAAAAACGGCTATGTTTATTTGTTATTTAATTGTTAATTTAAGTTGATTGTAAGCATCCCATAACCAAGGATGCACAACTTTAATATCGTGTTTCAAAATATAATCAATATAGAAATATGCGGCATTTTCTAAAGAACAATTTAAAGCTTGTAATAAACCATCTAAGTATGGTGGCTTCCCTTCTTGATCCCACTTTATTTTATCAGCGACAAACAAAACTAAATCTATGTCCGAATAGTTTTTCTTCAATGTTGTATGGCATTCAATCGCTGATAAAATTTCATTGTCTTCAATACCAAAATCCATTTTCGCAATAGACTTAGAAATTTTTTGATGAATTATCATTGGAAAGGCCATTTCTGCTTCGTTTAATTCAATCCCATATTTTTGTGCGACATTAATTCTCTGATTATTTGGATAAATCGCAGAGATATCGTGTAAATATCCTGCAATACTTACTTTTTCTGGACTAGTTAAATATTTTTCACCGAGTTGATAGGCATACTCTCCAACTTCCATACAATGATAATACGTCTTCTCACAGTTTTTACTCACTAAATATTGTTTAATTTCATTTTTCAACACCTGTTGATAATCCATTTCCACAGCCCTTTCTCATTCCGATTACTCTTCTAGATAAATAAATTATACTCCTTTCATCCTCTAGCAACCTTTTATTTTTTATTAAATAAACAACTAACTAAATTGAAAAAATTGAAACTTTTTGGTCCTCAAATTCGTCTATAACTAATAGGACGTTCAATTTTGTATAACGTGGAGGTGTATTTTTTAACTTTTTCATTAACCAAAGAGGAGTGAAAGTATGCGACATAAGAAAAGAAAATTCAAAATAAACGGGTATGTATTATTTAGTGCGTTAATCCTCATTGTTCTTGTTTTCATTCAAACGTTCCTATTAACTCAACCCAAGATAACAAGTAAAAATGATGATACTACGCAGACATCGACTAAAAATTCAACTGCAAAAAAAGATTCCCCGACCAAGTTAGAAAAGGAATCAACATACATGACTATTTCATCAAAAAAATATGCTTATTCAGCAGACAAAATCAGAAAATATATAACTGGAGAAGAACCTTACAAAGGTGAAAAATTAGTATTCTTAACCTTTGATGATGGCGTTAATAATCAAATAACCCCACAAGTCCTAGATATATTAAAAAAGTATAACGTCCACGCAACTTTTTTTCTTGTAGGAAATACCCTAACTTCCGAAAATCAAAACATAGTGAAACGCGAAGTCGCAGAAGGGCATTCAATAGGCTTTCATAGTTCAACTCATGATTATGCAACGTTATATCCAAACGGGATTGTCAACACTGAAGAAATACAAGCGGAAATAGCAACCATGGAGAACTCTCTAAAAAAAATACTGGGCGAAACATTTCAAACAACTCTCTGGCGATACCCAGGAGGTCATATGTCATGGGGAGGTACAGAAAAATCTGATGAATTATTCAAACAACTTGGCATCCATTGGATTGACTGGAATGCGATGGTTGGGGATGCGGAGCCGTTAGACAGACAGCCTACTACAGTCGCAGAAATGCTCGCTTTCCATCAACATTCACTTGAGGTTTATCCGGATTATAATATTAGAGTAGTCTTAATGCATGATTCAGTAGATAAGGAATTAACAAAACAAGCATTGCCACAATTAATAGAGTTTTATCAAGCAAATGGTTATCAATTTGGTGTCTTATATTAGAGCAACTCGGAGCACTAAAGGAAGTATTTCTGGTCTTAGTCAATGTTGATTTTCTGCTTAATTACACACAAAAACACCCTCTTGCTCAGCAAGAGGGTGTTCGTTTGTCGAATAGTAAAGATTAACGACGGATTTCTTTGATACGAGCTGCTTTTCCGTGTAATGCGCGTAAGTAGTAAAGTTTTGCACGACGTACTTTACCGTAGCGAACCACTTCAATTTGAGCAACACGTGGTGTGTGTAATGGGAATGTACGTTCCACACCAACACCATTTGAAACTTTACGTACTGTGTAAGTTTCGCTGATTCCAGCACCACGGCGTTTAATTACAACACCTTCGAATAACTGGATACGTTCACGAGTACCTTCGACTACTTTCGCATGAACGCGAACAGTGTCACCAGGGCGGAACGCAGGAATATCCGTACGTAATTGTTCTTGTGTTAATTCTTGAATTAATGGATTCATTTTATCCTTCTCCTTATTCCCAAATATTCTTATGGTCACTTCTGCCACAGCGGAATATTGTAATAGTTAGAGCGCATTGCACTCACCAAATTAGTTTACCACAGACAAAATAAGCTGTAAAGAGAATTTTCTTGAAAGTTCCCTTATTTTTGCTCTTCTTGTTTAATTTCCTCTAATAACTTCAACATTTCAGGCGTCATTTCTACTGATTCCAACATGTCAGGTCGACGCAAAAAGGTCCGTCGTAATGATTCTTTTAGTTGCCATTCTGCAATTAATTTATGGTTACCATTCGTTAGCACGGCAGGGACTTCCATATCATTGAAAATAGCAGGTCTGGTATATTGTGGATGCTCTAATAGGCCAGTGGAATGTGAATCCGTTTGTGCAGAAAGATTGTTACCTAAGACATCAGGTAATAAACGGACTGTCGCATCAATCATGACCATTGCGCCTAATTCGCCCCCTGTTAAAACGTAATCCCCCAATGAAACTTCATCTGTGACCATCGTGCGAATTCGCTCATCATAGCCTTCATAATGTCCACAAATAAAAACTAAATGTTCTTCTTGTGAAAATTCCTCGGCCATTTTTTGATTAAACGGTTTTCCTGCTGGATCTAATAAGATGACCCGTTTTGGTTGCTGGTTTGTCTCTTCTTCAATTGCTTTTAGGTTATCATAAATCGGTTGTACTTTTAAAAGCATCCCTGCGCCACCGCCATACGGATAATCATCGACCGTTTGGTGTTTGTTATCTGAAAAATCGCGAAAATTAGAGACATTCAATTCTAATAACTGCTTTTCCCGAGCTTTCCCAATAATTGATTCCCCCATTGGTCCTTCAAACATTCTAGGAAAAAGAGTTAATACATCAATTCTCATCGTCAATCAATCCTTCTGGAATGTCCACATCAATCCGTTGATTTTCGACATCGACTTTTGTAACAACGCCTTCAATATACGGTAAAAGTAAATCTTTTTTCTTTGGTCGTTGGACGACCCACACATCATTCGCACCAGGAGATAAAATTTCTTTAATTTTTCCCAGTTCACTACCAGTTTCATCATAAACAGTGGCACCAATGATTTGGTGATAATAAAATTCGTCCTCTGCCAACTCAGCGAGATTGTCTTTTGCAACTTTTAAAATACCGTCACGATATTTTTCAACATCATTGATATTTGGATGTCCTTCAAAGCTTAAAATGTCAAAATTCTTATGCTTGCGGTGGGACTTCACGACCAATTCAATTGGTGCTTTTTTCTCTTGAAATAGCAGTAACGTTGCCCCTTTTTGATAACGTTCTTCTGGAAAATCCGTTTTCGAAATGACCCGAACTTCTCCTTTGATTCCTTGTGTGTTCACAATTTTTCCTACATTTAAATAATCTGTCACGTGAAAGCCTCTCTTCCTTGTATTTCATCTTTCCTATTCTACCATTTCTTACGCGCAAATTCTATGAAAAAACAAAGGCCAACTTTTCCAGTCAGCCTTTGTTTTTATTAATTCGTTAAACCAGTTAATGTGCCATAAATTAAAAATAAATTCAATAACGTCAAGGCAATTGCAATAATCCAAGCTAAAAATTTCACCCACGCTGGATTCGCAAATTGGCCCATTAATTTTTTATCACTTGTATACATCGTTAAAGGAATAATCGACACTGGCAAAGCAATACTTAGGAAAACTTGCGTATAAAGTAACAAGTCTTCAACAGCCGTTTCGCTACCGCCATAAATAATGACACAGATAATGACTGGCACAATTGCTAACAAACGAGTTAACACTCGTCTTGCCCACAACGGCATTTTTAAATGGATAAAGCCTTCCATTACAATTTGTCCTGACAGCGTACCTGTAATCGTTGAATTTTGACCCGAAGCCAGTAAAGCAATTGCAAAAAGAATACTTAACACTGGGCTAGCAATATTACCAACAATATCTGGATTTTTCAGAGCATCAAATAAATCAACGAATTTACCTAATTCACTGTTGGTTCCATAAAATAATGCTCCCCCTAGGATTAGCAACAAACAATTTACGACGAAAGCAACAGTTAATTGAATATTTGAATCCCAAGTAGTGAAACGAATTGCTTTGGCTTTCTCAGCATCATCGTTACGATCAAATTTCCGAGCTTGCGCAATGGAAGAATGCAAATATAAGTTATGAGGCATGACTGTCGCTCCAACGATTCCCAAGGCTAAAAATAACATGGATTTATCTGTCGCTATTTTTGTGTCTGGAATAAAACCTCGTAATACTTCACCAACATTTGGATCTGCTAATGCCACTTCATAAGCAAAAACAAAAAAGATGACTGCAATTAAACAAGAAACAATTGCTTCGATTTTGCGAAAGCCTAACTTTGTCAGTAGCAAAAGTAATAAAACATCAAACGTTGTTATCAACACACCAATTAATAATGGAAAACCAAATAATAATTGCAAAGCAACGGCACCACCAATTACCTCAGCGATATCTGTAGCCATTATGGCTAACTCCGTCACCACCCACAAGGCAACGCCCGTTCGTTTACTTGTATGCTCTCTAGTCGCTTGGGCTAAATCCATTCCTGTCACGATTCCTAAGCGCGCAGCCATACTTTGTAGTAACATGGCAACTAAACTAGAAAGCAAAATCACACTAAGTAACGTGTACTTATATTCCGCTCCGCCAGCAATTGACGTAATCCAATTTCCTGGATCCATATAACCAACAGCTACTAAAGCGCCAGGTCCGCTATAGGCTAACAAAGTTCGCCAAAAGCTAGCATTTTTAGGTACCTCGACGGTATTATTTATCTCTTCTAAACTAGGTCCATTTGCATAATTAAGCATTTTTTCCGTTTTCTTTTCTTTCATCCAACATCCCTCAATCTATCTTGTTCACACATTTCACTTTTAGGTATACCTAAAACTAGTTAACATAATTATAGTCTTCTTATTCTTCGTTGTAAACTGTTACATTCTAATTTTTTTAAGCACTTTCGCTATAAATCGTTTGGTTTTTACCAAAAAATCCCTTACACTTATTTTATCATAGATCGGAGGTTATGAGGATGAAGTTAGATATGGTCGGTATTATCGTCAACGATATGACACAAGCACTCTCTTTTTACCAAACGCTAGGTTTTAACGTGCTGGGAGAAGCTTCGCCCGATTACACAGAATTACAAAACAATGGCGTCAGGATTTCTTTAAATTCACTACAAATGATTACTGGCGTCTATGGGTTTGCGCCTAGTCAGCAAGGCGATAAAATCGAACTTGCTTTTCTTTGTGAAACGGCCGCAGAAGTTGATAGCACCGTGAAAAAAATGAGCCAAGCTGGTTACATTGTTTTTAAAGAACCTTGGAATGCACCTTGGGGCCAACGATACGCAATCATTAAAGACGTAGATGCAAATTTAATTTCACTCTTTGCCCCTCTATAATATTACTAAAAGATGTGCCACTTTCGTTTCTTCAACTCTCTTTCGAAAGATCAGTGCAGAATGGGTCTTAAGTAGGATGTCTTTTCTGTCTCTTTTTTTGTATAATAAACTTATCAAATGATGTGTATCTTACAACTTTGTTCGTTTGCAGAAAGAACAAACGATGTTTTTTATTGATAAAAAGTTATATACTAAAAGTACGATGAGTATAACTAAAGGAGATGAGAAATGTGAGTGTTACCCTATCTAGAAAAATTGTTAATATTATTTCCATTTTGGGCATTGTTGCAACCATAATTGCAACCATCTATTTTATCCGATTAGGTGTCTTCAAGGACATCAATGCACTAAGAGGACTAGTAGGGCAATCTGTCATTCTCGGTCCGATTATTTTCATGTTAATTCAGATTATTCAAGTGGTTATTCCGATTATTCCTGGTGGTGTTAGCTGTGCTGCAGGGGTCTTGATTTTCGGGCCAACAATGGGCTTCGTCTATAATTACGTTGGTATTGCACTTGGCTCTATTATCATTTTCTTATTAGGTCGTAATTATGGGAAACCATTCATTATGAGCCTTGTCAGTGATAAAACATATAACAAGTATATCGGTTGGTTAGACAATGAAAAACGTTTTGAACGATTGTTTGCTTTAGCAATTTTCTTCCCGATTGCACCGGATGATGCGCTTTGTTTAATGGCCGGTTTAACAAAAATGTCTGTGAAAAAATTTACTCTGATTATTTTATTAGCAAAACCTGCTTCTATCTATTTATATAGTCTTGCGTTAATTTATGGCGGTACATTTTTAACTAGCTTACTGGGAATGTAAAATAAATAAAAAAGCGAACGGACTAAATCAAAACTCTGCCTGTGTCAGTTTGATTTAGTCCTTTTATTATGGAATTTTGGTAGAAACTGGGGGACTTTTGATGTTTAGTTATTTTAAAAATAGTATTGTGAATACGCTAGATTTTCTTAAAGGGACAACGGCGTATTTTCGCGACGTGCTCTTGATGCACGGATTTATGTTATTCGTTCTATTGCCTTTATTGACAAGTTTGTCCAAATTGGTACTCAAAGAAGGTGGGATTGATTATATTTCCTACGATAACTTAGGGGCAATTGCTATGCAACATCCCTATGTCCTTTTGACTTTTCTACTAATTGGGCTGTTAATTTTACTGGCGCTCTTTTTTGAATTTACCTTTTTATTGCTTAGTGTTTATTTTATTAAGAAAAAGCAACCAATTACTCTAACGCAATTATTGCACGGCACCTTGCTTCAGATCAAAAAAGTTCGAGGAATTACCTTTCTGTTTTTCCTGGCATATTTCTTTTTGATTTTACCATTAAGTGGGTTAACCTTCCGCTCTTATTTATTAACAAGAGTTAAGATTCCAGCCTTTATCTTAGATTTTATTTTTGCAAATCGCGTCATTATTATTATTGGTTTCGTATTGTTAGAACTGATTATCTTATATTTAGCGATTCGACTTGCTTTTGCCCTTCCAGAGTTGATTTTACGTGATGTTGGTTTTCGTGAGTCTTTGAAACGTAGTTGGCAAATTACAAAGCGACGCTTTTTCCAGATTTTAGGACAATTTATTATCATTGGTGGAACTGTTTTAGGGATTTTTACGGCTGGCTATTTCTTGATATTTTTAGGTCAAACCGCCGTTGAAACGTTTAAACCTGAGTGGTCTTTACCTAGCGCTGTCATCGCTATGACACTCCTTCAGGTTATGATGCTCTTAAACTTGGTGTTGTCTAGTGTTGCTATTTTTTACATTATTGTTGATGATATGGAGGATGAAGGGATTTTGCCTGACACGCCAGAATGGTTCACCCCGAAATCAGAGGTTCGGGTAGAATGGACCACCTTCAGAGTCGTTCTTTTTTGTTTGATTGCAATCATCTTCGGAATTGGTGTAGGCACCTATAATACGAATTACCTAAGTCATACACCTGACCGAAAACCGGTTACCATCTCCCATCGTGGTGTCAATGGTAACAATGGCGTTCAAAACACCTTGGACTCTTTAATCGAGACCAATAAGGCAAAACCTGATTATGTTGAAATGGATATTCAAGAAACCAAAGACCATCAATTTATTGTCATGCACGATTTTAATTTACGGGCATTAACGGGTGTTAATAAACGACCAAATCAATTAACACTTAAAGAATTAACGAATATGAATGTCACAGAAAATGGTCAAACTGCTAAAATGGTTTCTTTTGATGATTATTTAGCCAAAGCCAATCAATTAAAACAACGTTTATTAATTGAAATCAAAACCACGCCTCAGGATAGCCCTGATTTAGTGCAGCGCTTTGTCAAACAATACCGTGAAAATATTTTAGAAAACGGTCATATCCTTCATACCTTAACCTATGATACGGCGATGGCCTTAAAGAAAGAAGAACCACGCTTTTATGTAGGCTACGTTATTCCTTTCAACATTGTGGGACCGCCTAAAATGCCAGTTGACTTTTTTACTATGGAATACAGTACAATGAATCGTAACTTTGTAAATGCCGCTCATCATGATGGGAAAAAGGTTTATGCTTGGACAGCAAATGATGAAGATGTTATGACGCGAATGATTTTTTATGGTGTCGATGGCATCATTACCGATCAGCTCAGTCTACTGAATGAAACAATGAAAACCGATTTAGAAAATCCAACATACTCCGATAAACTGTTAAATTTCGCTATTGGAATGGGTTAAAAAAAGAGCGTGGGACAAAAATCACTTTGGATTTTTGCTCCACGCTCAAAAACTGATAAACGGCGGGAACAGAAGCAACTCCTTCGGAAATAAGCCGGAATTATCCAAAAATTAAAGAACAATTTTCGGAAATTCCTTCTTATTTCTCGGAGTTAAACGCTTCTGTCCCGACCTCTTTTACGTTCATGTTAGTTGTTTTTACCAAAAATTCTTAAGAAAGCTAAGAATAAGTTGATGAAGTCAAGGTATAATTGTAATGCGAAGAAAACGGCCATCCCAGTACCTGCTTGATCACCTGTTTGCGCATAGACTTGGCGTATACGTTGGTTATCATAAGCAGTAATTCCTGAGAAAATTAGGACCATTAAAATGGAAATAAAGAATTCTACAGCATTACTGTGTAAAAGGAACATATTTAGCAACATCGCAATGATAATTCCGATTAAGGCACTATAAGCGGCATGACCAACTGCTGATAGGTCTTTCTTCGTAAAGACACCTACTAATGACATCGCGCCAAAGGTAGCTGCTGCACTTAAAAATGCGCCGGCCACTGTTCCACCAGTATACATTAATAACGTCACGGATAAAGTGACACCATTTAATAATGCATACGCAACAAATCCTGCAATCGCAATGGTTGGATTCTTCTGTGCTTTTGCGCCTAGATATAAAACTAAGCCAATTTCAACAAGCCAAATCATCCAAAAAGCTAAGCTTGATTGGAATAAAGTAGCTAGAACAGGTAAAAAGACAGTTGTCATTGCATAAGCCATGATTGCGCTAATACCAATTCCTAACGCTAAAAATCCGTAAATTTTGGCATAAAATTTATTCAAACCTGTTCCAGTTTGGATATACTCTTGATTATTCATAAGTTAAAGTCCCTTCTTTCTCTGTTAGTTCATCAATCGTCACTTGAGGTGGTTGAACCATCACCACTGCATCTAACACGCGATTTTCTTGCTCATTAACAGCCTCAACTGAAATGGTAATCACATCTTTCATTTTGTCGACTTTGATTACTTCTAATTGGAAAGTCAATGTTTCGTAATGAAAAACGGGTTCCACAAAGTTCACAGAGAAATTCACAACATGTGAACCTGGTCCTGGTAAATGTTTTGAAATCGCACTAGTGATAATTCCCATCAACATAATTGATGGTACGATTGGTTTTTCATATTCTGTTTTTTGGGCATAATCATGTTGGATATATAAAGGATTCGCATCATTGGTCAAGCCCAAGTAAAGTAATAAGTCCTTGTCTTCAATTGACTCTGTCAAGGACAACGAATCTCCCTCTTCGATATCTTCGATGGTTTTGCCTAATTTTCTCGGTTTTCCGATATTCAAATTAGTACACCTCCGTTATTGATAAGATAATTGTACCAAAATGTACTTAAAAGGCAAGTTAAAAAGTAGTCTTTAAAGGATGTTTAAACAAAACCAACTTATCTGCCATGCTAGATTTTAAAAACAAACAACGGAACAGGAGCAGCTTCTTATTTTTTGAAGCCAGATACCCCTGTCCCGATTTTATTTATGTTCTCTTATAAAACGTTTCTAGTTGTGTTACTTAGTAATGTTTCGTAGGCTTGTTCAAATTTCTGAACGTCGCCAGCGCCCATAAAGACAACCACTGCATTTTCAAAATCTAGTAAAGGTGACACATTATCTTCGGTAATTACTTGTCCACCTTTTTGAATTTTTTCACCTAAATCTTCAATGCGTACCTCGCCTTGTGTTTCACGCGCAGAGCCAAAAATATTACATAAGAATACTTCATCTGCTAAATCCAGTGCTTCAGCAAATTCATCCATTAAGGCAATTGTTCGTGTAAATGTATGCGGCTGGAAGACAGCAATAATTTCTTTATCAGGATATTTTTGACGAGCGCCATCAATCGTTGCTTTAATTTCAGCTGGATGGTGTGCATAATCATCAACAATAATCATGTCACTGACTTTTTTCTCACTAAAACGACGTTTCACACCTTTAAAACTTAGCATTTCTTCTGCGACTTTTTGCATATCAAGTTTTTCAAAATAAGCCACAGCAATCACACCTAGCGCATTCATGATATTGTGATGGCCAAATGCTGGTAAGACAAAATGACCTACAAAATCATCCTTGTGATAAACATCAAAAGATGAGCCTTCCGTTGTTCGTTGAATATTTCGTGCTTGGATATCATCCTCTTCACTGACGCCATAATAATAAACTGGCACTTCTGATTCTAACTGACGAAGATACTTATCATCACCATAAGCAAAAATTCCTTTTTTGACTTGATGAGCCATTGTTTGGAACGCTGAAAAAACGTCCTCAATGCTCTTGTAGTAATCTGGATGATCAAAATCGATATTCGTCATAATCGCATAATCTGGTGAATAAGCCAAGAAATGACGGCGATACTCACACGCTTCAAATGCAAAGAAATCAGCATCTGGTTCGCCGTGGCCAGTGCCATCACCTATTAAATAACTAGTTGGATTGATACCACTTAATACATGTGCTAGCAAACCAGTCGTACTTGTTTTCCCATGTGATCCTGTTACAGCAATGCTTGTATAGGGTTCGATAAAACGAGCAATGAAATCGTGGTAACGAATTACTTCTGCGCCTAATTCGATGGCGCGGGCGATTTCCTCATGGGTATCTGGAAAAGCATTTCCAGCAATAACAATCATGTCTTTATCAATATTATCTGCATTAAATGGTAAAATAGGGACACCTGATTTTTCAAGATCCCGTTGTGTAAAGAAATACTCTTCTACGTCTGATCCTTGAACGTTGTAGCCTTTTTGGTGTAAGACCAACGCTAATGAGCTCATGCCAGAACCTTTAATTCCGACAAAATGGTATAATTTGTTCTCTTGATTTCCCATTATAATCCTCTTCTCTGTCACTATATAAAACATACCTTTTTTAAAAAAATTTCAATCATACGAGATTCATTATCGTATAAAACAAAAAAATAATCAACTATTAAAACAGAATAAAAAACTTACATGTTTCAAATCCACATGCAAGTTTCATCTCTTAACTAAAATATTTACTGTTTTCTAATACAGAACTTGAATCTTCTAGCATCCCACTTAATGGTTTATCCAAGATGCCCTTTTTCTTCTCTTCTGTCACAGGTGCTTCCGGCTCCACTTGAGCATTCGCTTTAGCTAATTTTTTCCCATAAGCAGTTTGACTTTTAGCATTTTTCTTTGCGGCATTCAAACGGGAACGCGAACGTAAATCTAACGCATCTTCGCCAAAACGTTCTAAGTCTGGTTTGATTTGTTGATATTGTCGTCTAGTTAAAGGAATCTCAGGTTCTGAGGTTGGAATATTAAATTTCCGCACCGTTGGATCTTCTTCCGTATCTTTCACTTGAAAAGCCGTTGGTTCATCATCAAGAATCACATATGAACGACGATCTTTTTTCATTGCTTTTAGCAACTCTTCTTCAGTAAAACTAGGTTCCTGTTCCTCAGGAATCACAGAAGCCGGGATATATTTAGGAACAAAATAAGAAGGTGTCGTTTTTTGCACTAATGGTGATGCGGCAGGTCTACTTGGTTTCGCTACGACTTCTTTTTTTTTATACGTTTGTGTCCAGCCATTTCCTTTTGGTGTCCCAAAAAGGCTATTATTTTTTTTCGTTGCTTGTTTATTTTTCGTTGCTTTACTAGCATGTTTTGTATAGTCTGGCAAATTAGAACGATGACGTGCTAATTGCTCTTGTTGTGCTGCCGTTAATTGTTGTGTTTGTTTATTTGTAGTTGATTGATTCGTTGTTGGTTGTTGGACGGATGGTGTGCTTTGTCTAGTATCTTCGGCAGATGTTGCAGTTCTTCTGCTACCAGACATTGCTTTACCAATCAGATCATCTTGAAATAAGTTACGTTCATTATCTGTTGGTAATTTTACGCCCTGTTCATCATCATAAGCTGGAAAACGGAAATGTTTTCTCTTCACTTGAGCATTATCCATTGCGGTCATTCCTTTTATTTTTCTTTCTCATTAGTTTAACACATTCTCAATGAATACTAAAGAACTTGCCTGAATTTTTAAGAGAACAAAAAAGAAACCTCTGTTTAAAAAGGTTTCTTTTTCTGTTTATTTATCTAGTTGTAATTTGGCAAAGTCCGCTTTGATTTGGATGAACGACTGAAATAATTGTAAAAACTGAAAGAGCCGCGCCCGATTTTCAAATTCATTTCTTGTTTGCGGCAATGGTTTTGTGCGATAGGTTTCATAAACGTTCTTAATTCGATTCATAATTTCTTGTCCATCATTATTCTCTGCAAATGTTTCTGCCGTATATTCCAACAATTGTTGAATATAGCGAACTTGTTGCGCATCAACAGTAATATCTTCTAATAATTCCAACATGTTTTTTAGAATATTACTTTGCATTTTTCTCATCGCAAAGTACTCTAAATAGTACGTATTGGTAGACAGCAATTGATTCTCGGCATGATTTTTGGCCCACGTCTCGCCTGTGCGAATAAAGGTTTTTAAATCTGCACAATACATGACCAAATTTCGCTCTCCTGCAGCGTTGTTTAAATGTAGCGCCATTTCCCTTAAAATTTTACGAAACATTGTTTCAATGACTTCTTGGTCTTCTCTTAAACGTTTTTCTGTATCAGGCATATAAGAATTAGCTAATAACGCTAGTCCCACACCAATACTCATTAATAAAAACTCATTTCCAATAATCGCCCAAGAAAGATTTTTTTCGACTAAATAATGAGTTACCAAAACGGAACTCACAACAATCCCATCAGATAATTGAAAATACACAGCTGCTGGAATAAATAATAACAAAAAAATACCAAAAGCAATCGCTGTAAAACCTAAAAAAGTAAAACAAATATACGCTAAAATAGTTGCTAAAGCTAAGGATAACAAACGATAAATTCCTGTAATGACAGATGTTTTTTTCGTGCTAGTAACACTTAAAACTGAAATAATCCCTGCCGAAGGGGCATAAAGTAATCCCAGTTTTTCCGCAATAATCATTGCTAATGCAGCGCTAATGGCTGTCTTGACTGTTCGTAAACCAATTTTCATGCATACTCCCCTTAAAAAATAATAATTCTTCACTTTTCTCTAGTAATTTTACCTCTATTTCGGTTATCATTAAAGAGAAAAGTTATTTAGGAGCGAATATTTATGATAGTGGGTCGATTTCGTTTAGGCATGCGAACGTTAAAAACAGCAATTGCTGTCATGCTGTGTATTCTTTTATTTCAATTTTTCCATCGTGGCTCACCTATGATTGCCTGTTTAGCAGCTGTTTTTTCGCTAAGACAAGATTTAAATACCAGTTTGTCTTTTGGAAAATCGCGCATTATTGGAAACACATTGGGTGGCTTTTTAGCTTTGCTTTATGTATTAGCACAAGATTATTTTCCTAATCAAAACTTAGTAGAATTACTGCTACTACCACTTTTAGTCATTATCGTCATCGTTGTTTCTGATGGGATTAATAACAATGCTGGAATCATTTCTGCAACTGCGACACTTTTAATGATTTCTTTAAGTATTCCGCAAAGCGATTCCTTTCAATACGCAATGGAACGTGTGTTGGATACATTCATTGGGACCTTTATAGCGATTGGTTTAAACGTCTTTTTACAACCTAAGCCAGCAGAAGAAGCCCATGAAATTTCTGAAGATTTAGCTGAATTAGAAAAGAAAGAAAAAGAACTAGAAGCTTTACGCCAACAAGTTCAAGCGCGGATTGCCGCAGAAGAAAACACTGACGACAAGGCAAATAAATAAAGAAACAGCCGATTGAAGAGAATAACAATCGGCTGTTTCTTTATAGTTCCCAATTCGTTTTTGCTTGAAAGTTGGCGGCTGCGCCAATCAAGTTGGCATCATTTTGATAATGGCAGGTCACGATTTCTGGAACAAAATCTTTTAATTCAAAGGTTTGTAAATGCGTTAGCATCCGGCGATTAATCTCTGCTAATAAGCCTTCTTTAGCAGAAACACCGCCTCCAAGTACAATTATTTCAGGATCATAAGAAAACTGTAAGCCGAATAATCCTTGTGTTAAATAATCATAAAAATTATTGACTTCTTCGCGAGCAACCTCATCCCCTCGTTGTGCCAGTTCAAAAACTTCTTCTCCTGTCACCGCCTGTTTTTCGACTCCAATTCGTTCACAATAGCGCTGAGCCATTTTGACAGCTGTGCCAATTTCACTGAATGTTTGGCCATTACTTAAAAAGTTCAGTCCAAACTCGCCTCCATATAAATGAGCGCCTTTGTACAATTCGCCATTGCGAAAAATCGCTCCACCAATTCCTGTCCCAATAACGACAAAAAGCACTTCTTTTTTTCCTTTCGCTGCGCCTTCATATATCTCAGCTAAACCAGCACAATTCGCATCATTTTCGATAGTCACTGGTAAGCCAAACAACGCTTCTAATTCTTCATAAATGTTAAAATGATGAATATATGGAATGGCAGAAATCCCTAAAATCTGTTGACTTTTTTCGTCAATTACTCCAGGTGAACTAAAAGCAACACCACTAATCGACTCATTTCTTTTGTCTGCATAAACCGAATATAAATGCGCTTTCATTTCTTCCCAAGAGCCAGGTGTTGGAAAGCTCCCTTGATTTGTTAATTCTTTGCCTGTCCAAACGCCGTATTTCACGGAAGAACCGCCAAGATCAAATGCTAAAATTGCCATATTTATCCATCCTTTTCTACTTCTGTTTTCTTATTTCTTCGATACGTATACGGTCCATGATAGGTCTCATCAGGATTTTTCGTCAAGCGAAATTTCAACGGAACATAGTCAATGCCGCCTTTAACAAAAGGATGACATCGTAAAATCCGTGCTACCCCCATCGTTGTTCCTTTGACACTTCCATGTGTATGAATTGCATCAATCATATATTGTGAACACGTTGGGTAATAGCGACAACGTGCAGGCAATCCTGGAGAAATAAATCGTTGATAAAAACGAACACCGCCGATTAACGGATTTTTCATAAAGTGCCTTCTTTCTAACTAATTCTTACTAAAGAATAGCTTGTTTTTTCATGTTTGGCAAGTCCTAGTTACGAGAAATCACACCAGGTGCACCTATTACGAATTCTTACATTTCTGTTGCTATCCAAATGAAAAAAAACGTGCTACACTATAAAAAAAGGAATGGAGGCTTAGTAAATGGGATTAAAATTTGAACGTTCCAATGACTTAGATAAACTCTTCGATTCTTTCGCCGTTGATCCATTAAAGAAAGAAGTCCCTCTTGAAGAACTGGCAAAACAACGACAAGAAGCAAAAAAAGAAGAAGCAAAAAAACAAGCAAAAGAGTAATTTTGCTTGTTTTTTTCTATAGAAACTTTTCAATTGCTGTCCAAGCTGCTTCTTTTCCTTCTTTTGTTTCAGAAGAGAAAATAATAAAGTCATCTTGTTTATCAAAATTCAAGGCTTTTTTGATGACACTCTCGTGTTTGTTCCATTTGCCCCGCGGAATTTTGTCTGCCTTAGTTGCCACAATAATAACTGGCAAATCATAGTATTTCAAAAATTCATACATTTGGATATCATCTTGGGTCGGCGGATGACGTAAATCAATTAAAGAAACGACTGCACGTAATTGCTCACGTTGCGTGATATACGTTTCAATCATTTTTCCCCACTTCGCACGTTCTGTTTTAGAAACTTTGGCATAACCATAGCCAGGAACATCCACAAAATGTAAGGCATCCTCAATTAAATAAAAGTTTAGCGTTTGCGTTTTCCCAGGTTTGCCTGAAGTTCTTGCTAAATTTTTACGATTAATCAAGGTATTAATAAAAGATGATTTCCCAACGTTCGAACGTCCAGCTAAAGCAATCTCCGGTAACTGAGATTCAGGATATTGTTTAGGGGATACCGCACTAATCACGATTTCTGCATTATGTACGTTCATTGTTTTCCTCCGTTCTTCTATTCAGTCTTTCATTCAAAAGCTTAACAAAAACAGCTCTTTCGGAGATCCGCCGAAAGAGCTGTTTTCAGCTTCAATCTTATACAGCTTCTTTATCTTTTTTGTTATAAATAATTGTTGGTTTACCGGTACCTTCAGCTGCCATTTTAGTAATGATAACTTTTTCAATACTTTCATCTGAAGGAACATCAAACATTACGTCCATCATAATTTCTTCAATGATTGAACGAAGTCCGCGTGCGCCAGTATTACGTTCAATAGCTTTGGCTGCGATGGCTTTTAATGCTTCTGGTTCAAATTCTAATTTAGTGTCATCAAGAGACAATAATTTTTGATATTGTTTCACCAAGGCATTCTTCGGTTCTGTTAAAATTCGAACTAAATCATCATTCGTTAATTTATCAAGCGCAGCCATTACAGGTAAGCGTCCAATAAATTCTGGAATTAAACCAAATTTCAATAAATCTTCTGGAATAATATGTTGCATGATGCTTTCTTCTTCATTTAAAGCAGAATTAGTTTTACCAAAACCAATAGTTTTTTCGCCTAAGCGGTTTTTAACAATAGTTTCAATTCCATCAAATGCTCCACCAACGATGAAGAGAACATTCGTTGTGTCAATTTGGATAAATTCTTGATGTGGATGTTTGCGGCCCCCTTGTGGTGGTACACTTGCAACTGTTCCTTCAAGAATTTTTAGTAAGGCTTGTTGAACACCCTCACCTGAAACATCTCGAGTAATCGAAACATTTTCACTCTTACGGGCAATTTTATCAATCTCATCAATATAGATAATGCCCTTTTCCGCACGTTCAACATTATAGTCAGCAGATTGTAGCAATTTTAAAAGGATATTTTCAACATCTTCCCCTACATAACCTGCTTCTGTTAAACTGGTCGCATCAGCGATCGCAAAAGGTACATTTAATGTTTTTGCTAACGTTTGAGCCAAGAAAGTTTTACCTGAACCTGTTGGTCCAATTAAACAAATGTTACTTTTTTGCAATTCAACGTCATCTTGAGTTGCAGCTGTTTCTGATTGATTCACACGTTTATAGTGATTGTAAACAGCAACAGAAAGTGTGCGTTTTGCACGTTCTTGTCCAATAACATATTCATTTAAAACATTTAAAATTTCTTGGGGTTTTGGCACATCCGTTAATTCTCGGACTGCTTCATCATAAAATTCTTCATCAATAATCTCTTTACATAGATCAATACATTCATTACAAATATAGACACCCGGACCAGCAACAATTTTTTTTACTTCTTCTTGTGTTTTCCCACAAAATGAACAACGAACGGTCCCGTTATTATCCGTATTGTCGTACATGTTCGTCACCCCTCTAAAAATCAAAAAATGACTGTCATCACAGTCTCTCATCATAATAGCACAAACCACTTTAAAATGCGAACATCTCAGATAGAAAGTTTTATTGTTCTTAGACTTCTTATGGTATACTACATTATATAAAAGCACTTTCATAAAAAGTGATTGTGTTGAAACAAATTGGAGGAATTGTGATGTTAGAACAAATTTTACTAGGTACCTATACTCGAAGAGCCAGCCAAGGCATTTATAAAATTGCATTAGATACGACACAAGGTCGTTTAACAGAAGCGACACTTTTGTTAGAAGAAACGAGTCCTACCTATCTTGCTCTGAGTCAAAAGGGCGAACTTTTTAGCGTCACTAGTGTTGACGGTGATGGTGGCACTGCCGCTTATCAACCAGAAATGGACCATTTTAACTTATTGAATAAAGTAACTGAGGAAGGTGCGCCGCCATGTTATGTAGCTGTTGACGAAAACCGACAACTTGTCTATGCAGCAAATTATCACCAAGGTATCGTTCACGTGTATCGTATCTTAGAAGATGGTTCTTTGGAAGATGCTGACAAAGTGATTCATACAGAGCCAACTGGTCCTCATGAAAACCAAAACAATGCCCATGTTCATTACACAGATTTGACGCCTGATCAACGCTTAGTCGTCTGTGATCTAGGAACCGATCGTGTGTATACGTATAATGTTAGCTTAGATGGAAAGCTTTCTGAAATCGCTCAATTCGTGACTAAGCCAGGGACTGGTCCACGTCATTTAGTATTCCACCCAACAAAATCATTGGCTTATCTATTTGGTGAATTAGATAGCACTGTTTCAGTTCTTTCATATAATGAAACAGATGGTTCTTTCACTGAATTACAAAAAGTTTCTACTTTACCCGCTGATTATGATGCGTTTAATGGTGGTGCTGCGATTCGTATTTCTTCTGATGGCCGTTTCCTTTATGCTTCAAACCGTGGCCATAACTCAATTGCTGTCTATGCTGTTTCAGAAAATGGCGAAGCGATTGAACGAATTCAATTAATTTCAACAGAAGGCGATATTCCGAGAGATTTTGATTTAGATCCTTCTGAAGATTTCATCGTTGTTGCTAATCAAGACTCTGATAATTTAACACTTTATCGTCGGAACCAAGAAACTGGCTTATTAGAAATGATTCAAAAAGATGTTGCTGTTCCCGAATGTGTTTGTGTTTTATTTGTATAATTAAGTTGACTATTTCCTTGGAAAATAACAGGAGTCAGATGCTAATTAATTTTTGCATCTGACTCCTGTTTTCTTATTTTAAACGATGGATTGGTTCTCCAATTCTTTAACGTATAAATAAAAAGAGCCAAAGTCTAAGCGATTCATTTGTAAAGATTCATGAATTTTTGTGAACCCTTTACTTTCGAAAAATCGAATCATTCTATGGTTTGTATGATTAGTTTGAGCATACATTTTACGTCTTCCTTCCCAGACTGCCCGTTTCTCCAATTCATGGAACAATAAACTGCCATAACCCTTGGCAATATAATTAGGCGAAGTTGCAAAGCGCTTTAGCCAAACAAAGTCTTGTTCCTGCTCCATACAGAACGTTGCCATTGAAAAAATCATTTCTTCGTGCACTAACAAATACAATCGTTTTTTTGTAATGTCTTCTTGGATATCTCCTTGAGAAGGATAGTCCTTTGTCCACTGTGTAATGCCCACAACGTCCATGTATGCCTTTACTTCTGTTAAAAATTGAAGAATCATCGGTAACTCTTTCTCATCAGCCACTCTAATTTTCATTGTGTATTCTCTTAATAAGGTAACAATAGAATCGACAAGACAATCACACTAATAATGCCAATGATGGTCGGTACACTCGTCCGTTTTAAAATTCTGATGGGACTAACTCCTACTGTTGATGCGACAATCATGACAACTGCTGCTACAGGAGAAATCGTTCTAGTTAAATTCGCGATCATCTGCATTGGCAAGGAAATTAAAATACCATCAATCCCAGCTTTTTCGGCAATCCCAGGGATTAGTTCGATAACCGCATAAAACATTGCCAGTCCACCACCGCTTAAAATTCCAAAAAGGGTCGTTGCACCGCTGAAAATTAAGGTCGTAACGATTCCTGCTGAACTTGACGCTTCGACAGATGCCATAATACTATCAATAATTCCTAACGTTTGAATCGCAGACGTGAATAATGAACCGCCTACGACAAGCATCACGACCTGACTAAACCCTTGCCCCATTCCTTTAAACATCTCGACAGCCGTATCTTGAACCTTTTTAAAAGATTTCAAGCGAAGCGTCTCAACCAATACCGCAATGAAGAAAGAAATAAATGTAAGAACAAAAATATCCATCGTTATTCCTTTGACAAACATTCCTGCGATTCCCACTCCAACAATTAATAATAGCGGTAATATTGGCAATATTGCATAAAATTTAGGAACATCAAATTCTTTTTGTTTGCTTAAGCCTTCTTCATTTAATGAGACATAGGCAGCCTCACTTTCTTTTTTATCGCAGTATTTTTGCCAGAAGTACTGTGCAACCGCAATGATTAATAACGATGGCAGCGAAATTTTGGCATTCCATACAACATAATTTAACACATCATAACCAAGGGTATTTGCGGCGATTACGTTATCCGCGCCTAAAGGTGTTGGCATGATAGTTGCCGTCATTGCAATCACACCTGCAGCAGTTAATGATGAAATCCCCATGCTGGCTAGCATCGGATATAATATAGACATTAAAATAATCGCTAAGCTTGATGCACTAGGAACTACTAGTGACATTAAATTTCCAATTAAAAAGACCACAGGGACAAATAACGATTTACGTTTAATCTTCATTAATGGTTTCACCAAAAAGTTGACAGCCATCTGATTGGCCCCGATTGCATTCATATAGCCTGAATAACCAAAAAGAATCATAATTACAATTCCTGCTGAACTCACTTGTGCAATAATTGTATCTTTAAACTTCAAGAAAATATCAAATAATCCAAAACCGGTTCCTTCTCCTGCAGGATAAATAGGATGTCCTAACATCCATGCACAGGCAAGTAGAACAAGCGCACCAATAATTAAACTGAGTGCGGGATGATAATTTTTTACAATCAAATAGGCTACAGCAACTAAAACGACCAATACCAATAAACTTTCAATCATACTTATCCTCCTTCAGTTAATTAACCGCTTTCATTTTTTCGACAACCCATTTTTGAAAAGCTTCAACATTTACATCTATACAGGCAACGGCATTCGTGTTTTTATGATACTTCATTTTTAAATCCGCAACAGTAGCTCCCGCAGCTGGACCTTCCAAAGCAACTTCAATGAACGTTTCAGTTGTCTCAAATAATTCTGGTGAAGTTAAATAGGCAATCGCGCAGACATCATGCATTTTCAAACCTGTAGTTAAACTGCCGCCTCTATAATGACGGAAAAGACCATAAAACATTTCCCCCACTCTGCCAAGCGCTCTGATGGCTGTTACTTCATGATTCGTTAACACAGCTTGACTTGTAACATCTAATCCTACCATTGTTAGCGGGACACCTGATTGGAAAACAATTTGTGCAGCGTGTGGATCGACATACGTATTAAATTCGGCACTTGTATTTGTATTTCCCCTTGCTAATGAGCCACCCATCATGACGATTTCTGCAATATTTTCTTTGACTTCTGGATAGAGGGTCAGTAACAAAGCAATATTCGTTAATGCAGCAATTGGAACAATGGTCAAAGGAACATCACTAGACAAAATTTCTTTTCGCATAGCTTCCACTGCATGAATATCTAAACACGTAGAGATAGGTTGCGGAAACTCAAAGCCATCCATGCCAGTCTCCCCATGAATCTCAGCAGAATCTTCCAATTGAATAAGTAACGGACAATTACACCCCTTGGCTACAGGAACCTTTTTCCCAAAAAAATCGACAAGTTTCAAAGCATTATTTGTTGTTTTTTCTACATCTACATTCCCTGCAACCGTCGTTATTAAGCGAACTTCTAGGTTAGGATGATTCAGTGCAATCGCTAAAGCTACAGCATCATCAATTCCTGGGTCCGTATCAATAATGATCGGTCTTTTCTTTGTATCCATTTTTCTTCCTCCATTCACATTTAGGAAAAACATTTCCGGAAACGTTTTCTTAATTTGAGATTAACAGCGCTTTCATTAAAAGTCAAGCAGAATTTCTAAATAATAAATAATTAGGCTTTTTCTTGACTTTCTGCTTTTAGAATGCTTACTATAAAAAAGAGTTCAGTGAAAGGACGAAAATGATGAATATTAAAGATATTGCAAAATTAGCTGGCGTTTCCGCTTCAACTGTATCCAAAATTATAAATAATAAAGATCAAACTATTAGTAAAGAAACCCGTGAGCGTGTCTTAAAAATCGTTCGAGATTACAACTACACACCTTACTCAGCAAATCTCGTCACAAATAGTACTACAAAAACCTTCGTGTTATTATTAAATAGCCATGAAACTTTTGAGGCTTGGGTTACGAGCTTTATTGATAAAGCTCAAGAAAATGGCTATAGCTGCTTGATTTTAAATAGTCACGGTAGTTTAGAACAAGAACTGAAAAATATTACCTCGCCAACTTTAAAACAAGCCAGTGGCATTATTTGGGACCCAATCAATGAAAACAGTAAACAATACGCGAAATTTATAGAAGAATTAACGATCCCTTACTATTTCGTCAATCACTCAACTAACGAATTGCCTTCTCTAGCGGGGCTTTATGAAGAAGCTAGTTATGTTTTAACCCAAGAATTATTACAGAATAACCATAAAAAAATTAGTTATTTCGTCACTAACCCAAAATATAAAGAAGCAATTATTGCAGGCTATAAAAAAGCCTTGTTTGATGTCAATTTACCCTTTAGTAAAGAAAATATTTTAACTACTATCCCTGCTGATTTCAGTAATCAGCTTATCACAGATGGGATTACGGGTATCCTTACCGATGACTATACCCAGGCTGTTTTTTTGGAACAGCTTTTAAAGCAGAGCGGTTTACGAACCCCCGATAATTACTCTTTACTCGCAATTAAGCGAAAAATTGATCGTTCATTTTTACCTGATCATATTTCTTCCGTCTTGTTAGATACAGAGACGTTTGGCAGCCAGTTAGCCTTGTTATTGCTTAACAAACGCAAAGAAAAAACAGCCTTGATTAATGAGGCTGAAAAATTGGTGCTAGATCACAAAAATACATTAGGCGTGTCTAGTGTTAATCCACATAGCAAAATGATTGTAGTGGGTAGTTTAAACGTTGATAATTATCTGTATTCAACAAATTTACCACATAACGGCAAAACAAATTTTCTGTCTAGCTATGCTAAATTCCCCGGCGGAAAAGGATTAAATCAAGCTGTTGGCTTAACCAAACTGGGCCATCAGGCCACCCTAATTGGTTGTTTAGGCTCAGACACAGATGCGAATTACTTATATAAAGAATTAGAAAAATACCACGTTACGACAGATGGTATCACACGTATTCAAGATACTGAGACTGGTCAAGCTTATATTTATGTTGAGACAAGCGGCGACTCCATGATTTCAATCTTACCTGGCGCAAACACAGCGCTTACGCCTAAAAAAATCGCACAGCAAAAACACCTATTTATGGATGCCAGTTTTTGTCTCATTCAAACAGAAATTCCTTTGTCTGCTGTTGAGAAAGCTTGTGAAATCGCCCAACATTCAGGGGTACCGATTATTTTAAAACCAGCTGCTATTCATCATATTCCAGTGAATATACTAGAAAAGGTTGATTTTTTCATTCCCAATGAAGATGAATTATTGGAACTTCAACCAGATACTGGTACATTAGAAGAGAAAGCGGCGTACTTCTTAGAAATGGGCGTAAAAAATGTCATTGTTACTTTAGGAAAAAAAGGCGTGTTATTAAAAACACCCCAAGTGTGCCACTATTTCCCTGCAACAGAAAATATAGCTGTGGATAGCACTGGTGCCAGTGACAGCTTTATCAGTGCGCTCGCCTCCTATCTTTCGAAAGGTTATCCGACTGAAGCATCCATTCAAATAGCAATTCAGGCTGCAGGATTTTCAGTTTCTAAAGAAGGGGTGATTGATTCTTTAGTTGATCACGTTACTTTGGAAAATTATTTGATAAAAAAAGAACCCGCTCTTTTTGCTCATCGTAACACCTGTGTCGACTGACACAGGTGTTTTCCTGCTGAATATCTTGTTATTTTCTCATAAACCAATGAGAATTGTTCTTTTTTATTACAATTTATTAGGCGAACTATTATAATAAAAGAGAAGTTATTACTAAGGAGTGAGTCTCATCAAAACACAAGATGCCATAAAAACATTTTTACTTTCAAAGAAAACACAAAAAAAATTGGCTGTCTTTTTATACTTAGCAAAACAAACAAACCTTGATTTATCTAGTGTTGCCCGAAAATTCGATCTTTCTACTAAAAATTTATCAATTTATCTTCGTGAAATTCAAGAAGACTTAGCAACCCTTCCTGAAAATACCTTAGAGATTCAGATCCATCACGGAAAAATTTCATTACATACGACTTCCAATGATTTTCTTTCCCACTATTTTTTATTATTTAATTATTACTGTGTCCATTCTACTGACTTCATTCTTTTTCAAGCAATTATCAAAAAAGAAAACAATTCTGTCTGGAAAGTGAGTCAAGAAACTAATTTTAGCTCATCTTACATTTACAAACGGTTAAATAACATTAATAAACTATTTGGTTTGTATGGAATTTCCGTCCATTTTTCCCCCTCCGCGAGTAAAGTGATTACAGGTTCTGAATTTCAAGTCCTATATGCTTTTCTTGATGTCTACTGGACCATCTTTTTAAATACCTTAGCCTTACCACGTTATACCTCTACTTATTTTGAAGATATACTGACGCAACATATTAAACCAGAAATTCTTGAACGCTTGGAACATGCTTCTCTACTAAAATTAAATTTACTTTTACACATCGCAAAATATCGCTTTCCATATACTTGTGAAGATGATCTCCAAAAAGAATTTGAAGAGCATCCTTATTTAAGGCTTTTCTCAGACTCAAAACAAACTATTTTTTGTTCCCAATCAAATTTTTCAGAAGATCAACAGCGGGTTGTAGATATCATTGCACCCATTGCCATTGATAATTTTGATTCAGCAAAACGAGCCAAAGATTTACTAGCTGCTCTAAATGAAATTTCTTGCCCAGAATATTTCTACGTTGATTCTTTATTAACCAATTTTTGCGAAGTTTTTCAAATTCCAAAAATGCGTGAATTTGATCGTCATTACTTCTTACTTATTTTATTTAAAAATATTATCTATAACCAATTATTTATTTCACAGCAACCAAATACCGCAATTCTAGATTTTTTAGTCAATAAAAATAGTACTTATCAAAAAGATTTACAGAAAGAAATTTATGCTTTTTATCAAAATTTTTCAGCGCATTCCCCTTATCAGTTAAGATTTAAGGATCAGGAGAACCCAATTTGGACATGTGAATTGTTGTTACGAATTTATAAGCACTATAGTCCCCGCAAAAAAATTAAAATTGGTGTTGCATATTCTCGCGATTTTTACATTGCTAGCTTTATTATGATGAAAATCAAGCAAGCATTTAGTGAGGATATTATTTTTGAACGAACCGATTTTTCTAGTTGTGATATTGTGATTACTGACTATCCCTTATTTGATTTACCAAAAGAAATTGACCGAATTTACATTTTAGAAGAAGAATTAACCCGAGAAGATTGGGAACTAATTTTCAGTAAAATAAGTATCGCCATTTTTGATTTGCAATATTAAAACAAACACCAAGCGCTAACCTGCCTCACCAACCATAATGAAAACAAGTGACCTACAAACTAGTTTCTGCCAGTTTTAGTCTGACAGAAACTAGTTTGTAGGTCGCTTGTATATTACTGTTCTTTTCTACGTTACCTTCAAAGACAATCTAGTAAATGGGTACACGTCGTATTTCAGTCCTTAAAGTGCTACTGTTCCACCGCTGATCAGTTTTTAAGCCTGAGACAAAAATCCAAAGTGTTTTTTGTCTCAGGCTCTTACATTTTTTCAACAAAGATGTTACTAGGCGCTACTTGAAGCTGAAAACTATTTTCTCTATCAAGATTCCTCATCAGTAGACTCAAATTTAAAACTTTTTTCTATAAAAGCGACTTCTTTTGCATATGTTTTTACAAAAGAAGAATAGTCTTTGGGATCTTTGACCTTTTCCGATTGGTCAAAAGAGAATTCTAATTCAAATCCCGTCCCATCTTTAAAGAGATAATATTTTGAGATGTCTGTATATCCTTGATTCCGTTTTAAAATATAGCCGGTTTGTACATCAGCAATTTTATCAATTGGGTATGCTTTGATAAACTCTTTACTTGTATCCAAATAATCAGAAAGACTGTTGACAAGATTGCCAGAAAGGTACATACCTGCCGATGTATAATAGTCTCTTTTTTTATAAAAACTGATATTGCCTAGATATTTTGTATCTGGATACTCCTCTGTAGAAGGTAAAATTAAAAAGTTCTTTTTTCCACTGGTTTCAATATCGGCATCGCCGATAATTTCTATTTGGTAGCCTTGATTAAATAAAAGTTTATTTTGTTCTATTGTGACTTTTAGTGGTTTTTCTAAATCAACAGGTCCAGTTGTGGTAAGTCCAGCTTCTTTTAAAGGATAAACATCTTCTGATGAAGCGGAGTAATCCCAATAATCATCTTTCTCTGCAAGATCAATATATACTATAAAGCCAATTGCTACAGCAATGCCTATCCAAATAATTTTTTTGTTCTTTTTTTGTTTTTTCTTTTTTTTCGACTGTGGTTTTACCACTTTTTTATTTGGGTTAGGAAGTTGCTTTACTGTGTCTGTTCTTGTGACAGGAAAAAACGACCATTTTGGCTTTTGAAAAAGTGCATCATATGTATCATAAAAATTCTTTTGTTTAGCCATTTTTTCTCTCCACTAATTTTTTTGATAAGGCAATTTCCTCAGATGCTTCGGAGACTAATCTTTCATAATCATCTGTGATACTTTCCGACAACACTCGTATGGTACTTAAGATACCATTGGTTGCAAGTGTTATTTCTTCTGTTGACAATTTATCTTCTTTAATACTTAAAAACCGTTCTGATGCTCGTAAAATCTCTGGTACCTTATGATATAAAAAATCACTAAAATGAGTAATTGCTTCTGGATACTTCACTAAGTGTTTAAAGATGCCCTTAGCGGAAGCAACACCCAGTTCTACTTGTTCAATTTTTTTTAAATTTCGTGACTTATTCGTTAGTTCGTTTAAATAAATAATTTGTTTTTTTAATTCGTCCATAATTCTTTGGTACATCTCTAGGTCACTGTCCGTTAGATGGTGCGTCGTTTGATATTTTTTTAGATTTTTTTTATAACGGAAATACATACGACCATTTCTATAAATAACCCAACCAATGTACCCAGTCCCCACTAACAAAACCATTATCCCTTTCAAATCATTTACTCCTTTTTAAATTAGTATATATTACTGAATAACACACTGTCCAGCTTAAAATTGACAAATAAGTATGAAGTGTTACTCCCCCAATTACTTGTGCACTTTTATTGTATCATATAGAAAAATTGTTCTGTTCCGCATTTGGACAAATTGTCTAAATGTCTAAGGAAATCTTTTTTGGTTTAAATATGTAGCAAAAAACACTTGCAAGAATTGATTACTTCTCACAAGCGTTTTTTATTGTCTAAAACAACTATTTACATTTCATTTTATTAAATAGTGAATAAATAAATTACTGCAGCTAATGAAGCACCTAAGATAGGTCCCACAATTGGCACCCAAGAATAAGCCCAATCAGAATCACCTTTTGTTTTCACAGGAATAATTTGGTGCGCTAAACGAGGTCCTAAATCACGTGCAGGGTTAATTGCATAACCTGTAGGTCCGCCTAATGATAGACCTAGTCCTAAGACCAAAATCCCAACAAGCATTGGGTTAATGCCAGCCGCTAAGTCGTTTTGAGAAAAGGCTAGTAAGCCAAAAACCAAGACAAATGTGCCGATAATTTCTGTTAAAACATTGGCTGGATAGTTACGGACAGCTGGACCAGTGGCGAAGGTTCCTAAAATAGCACCTTTGTCTTCTGTAATGTTCCAATGGGGTAAATAAGCTAACCAGACAACTAAACCACCAATAAAACCGCCTAGGACTTGAGCTACGATATAAGGTAAAACCATGCCCCATTCAAAGTTTCCAGTAATTGCCATCGCAACTGTTACAGCAGGATTTAAATGCGCTGGACTCATATACCCAGACATGTAAACAGCTAATGTAACAGCAGCGCCCCAACCTAAAGCAATAACGACCCAACCAGAAGCAAAGGCTTTGCTTTTCTTCAAGTTAACTGCGGCACAGACGCCATCCCCTAGTAAAACTAAAATCATCGTTCCGAAAAATTCACCGAATAATTGTGTCATCATCGAAGTTCCCATTTTTTCTTCACCCTACTTTCAAATTTTTTAAATCTGATTCTTCAATTACTTTTTCTAATGTTTCAATGTGTCGTGCTCTTTCTTCCACTGTCCACTGATAATGCTGTGCCATTTCTTCAATGACTCCCGCTTTCACTTGGTCCAAACGATCACGCATAAACAATAAGTGGTTGGTCCGTCGCAATAAAAAGTCGACGGGTGTTAAAGCCATTTCTTCTTCCATCGCATAGTTTAAAGAGACAGTTTCTGTTAAGGTTAAACCAGGAATTACTTTGGCATCATCAATCATTTCAAAAACAGTTGGTACGTTGGAGCCATATAAATGAGCTAAGTATAGTGCATCCTTTTCACTTAACCCTTTAGATACGCCATGTTTTGCCAACGCTTCTAATTCTTCGTCTACCGTTGCAGGGTTCAATTTTCCGCCTGAAACTGGATAGTTTTTAGAATCAATTAAGGTGAATTCTTTTTGGTATTCTTCTGCTAAGATGGTTTGAATCATTTTCATCGCACCTTCTGCCATTTTACGATAATCTGTTAATTTCCCACCAGCCAAAGTGAGCAAGCCATCCGCTGATCTTTCCAATGAGCTGCCTCGAGAGACAGCTGAAGGATTGACTTTATTTTCCACCAAACTGTCTTCCAGATGGTTTAGGACTTCTTCAATTTCTCGTTTATCTGTTTGATTTTTTTGGTATCTGTCAACGACATCAATGACTTCATCAATACTTTTATCTGAAAGTTTGCCATTGTTTCCCCCATTATAATCTGAGCCACCGTTAGCAGAAATTAAAGGTCGCAAGCCAGCCCAGCTGGCTTCAATATCATCAATTGTCAATTGTACCTCTGGATAACGATTATTGACTACTTCCAATAGGTAATCCACATCACTTTGTTCTACTGTTGGATGTTGAAAGTCTCCATGGTAATCTGTATCCGTCGTCCCAAAATATGTTTTTTCTTCTCTTGGAACAACGAAGACCATGCGGCCATCTTGTTTACCTGTATCAAAATACGTTGGTTGAGGAACATTTAAACGGCTTTTGTCGACAACTAAATGAACCCCTTTGGTTGGACGCATTTGTGGTGTAAATGAATCATTTTTGTCTAAGCCTCTTAATTTATCTGACCAAGGACCAGTAGTATTAATCACAACATCTGCGTGAATCTCAAACTGTTCGTCAGTTAGTAGGTCCTTTGCTTGAATACCAGTAATTTTCCCTTCATCATTGTATAAAAAGCCCACCGCTTGAACCCGACTCACAGCATGTGCCCCGTCAGCTACTGCTTGTTTAATATTTTCAATAACTAAACGAGCATCATTATTTCGGTAATCTAAATAAACACCGCCACCTTGTAGACCTTCACTTTTTAGTTGTGGCTCACGTGCCAAAACCTCTTCTTTTGTTAACAGATAGTTGGCGTACTTGGTACCTGTTACATCAGCTAACTGATCATATAAATCCATTGCTATTTTGACAGAAAATAGATTAAATGTTGCATTTGGCTCATCATAAATCGGCAATAACATGGGATCCGCTTTAGGGATGTGTGGCGCAATGGATTGAACGACGGCTCGTTCTTTCACTGTATCTGCCACCACCTCCACGTCAAACGTTTTCAAATAGCGGATACCACCATGAACTAATTTGGTTGATCGTGAAGAGGTGCCCTCTGCGAAATCCTGCATTTCAATTAACCCTGTCTTCATTTTAGCGGCACTGGCTTGCAGGGCAACGCCTGCGCCAGTAATGCCACCACCAATAATTAAGACATCTAAGTGTTGTGTTTTTAAAGCGTCGATTGATTGTCGGCGTGTTTCTATTGAGAAAGTCATAGAAAATTCCCCTTTTCCATTTACTTATTTTTACGTTTGAATTGTTGGGTAGCTGCTACTGCTTGTTGCCAACCTTCATATAAATCTTCTCGTTCTTCTTCCGCCATAATTGGTTCAAATTGTTGTCCTTCTTCTTGGAATGCTTTGATTTCTTCTAAGTCTTTCCAGAAGCCAACCGCTAAGCCCGCCAAGAAAGCTGCGCCTAAGGCCGTTGTTTCTAAGTTATGGGCTCTTTGAACAGCAGTGTTTAAAATATCTGCTTGGAATTGCATCAAGAAATCATTGTTTGCTGCTCCACCGTCTACTTTTAAGACGGGAATATCTATGCCTGTATCTTCTTTCATCGTGTCAATAATGTCACGAACTTGATACGCAACTGCTTGAAGTGTCGCTTTGACAAAATCTTCTCTCGTGGTACCGCGTGTCAATCCAAAGACAGCCCCACGCGCTTGTGAATCCCAATATGGTGCACCCAAACCAGTGAATGCAGGAACCACATAAACTTCATTGTGCCCTGTTGACGCTTTGGCTACTGCTTCAGATTCCGCAGCCGTTTGCAACATTTTTAAGCCATCTCGTAACCATTGAATCGCTGAACCAGCCACGAAGATACTTCCTTCCAAGGCATAATATACTTTGCCGTTAATGCCATAGCCAATAGTGGTAAGCAGATTATTTTTAGAAAGTTGAGGTTCTTCGCCAGTGTTCATGACAATAAATGAGCCTGTTCCATAGGTATTTTTAACCATCCCAGGTTCAAAGGCCATTTGACCAAATAAGGCGGCTTGTTGGTCACCAGCCATCCCAGCGATAGGAACTTCACTTCCGTAAAAATGGTAATTTTTTGTTAGTCCATACACTTCAGAGTTCGAAACGACTTTCGGTAACATCACTCGTGGGATATTTAAAAGATCCAAAATTTCTTGATCCCAATCTAAATCATGGATATTAAACAACATCGTCCGACTTGCATTTGAATAATCAGTGACATGAGTATCTCCCGTTAATTTCCAAACGAGCCAAGTGTCAATTGTTCCAAACAACAATTCGCCGTTTTCTGCACGTTCTTGTGCACCTTCTACATGATCTAAGATCCAACGAACCTTCGTTGCTGAGAAATAAGCATCAATGATTAACCCAGTTTTTTCATGAATCATTTCGCTGTAGCCATCTTCTTTTAGTTGATCGGCAATAGGTGTCGTTTGGCGTGATTGCCAAACAATTGCGTTATAAATGGGTAACCCAGTTGCTTTGTCCCAAACAACGGTTGTTTCCCGTTGGTTTGTAATCCCAATTCCGGCAATATCTGTAGGTTTCACTCCTGACTCAATTAAAGAACCTGCAATAACGGATTGAACAGAATTCCAAATTTCATTGGCATTATGTTCCACCCAACCTGCATTAGGGAAATATTGAGTAAATTCCTTTTGTGAACTACCAATTTTGTTTCCTTTTTTATCAAAAATAATTGCACGAGAACTAGTCGTTCCTTGATCAATCGCCATAATGTATTTTTCTTCTGCCATGATAATTCCTCCTAAACGTTTTTGAAATCGTTTTCTTTATGTCCCTATCTTACAAACAAAAGAATAACTAAACATGTCAAAAACTTTTTTTATTTTAAAAAAATTGAAAGGATTTCTACTAAAACCAACAAAGACAACGCTTTCAATAATACTTTTATTATCTCTAATTTTTCAATAAAAAGAAACATTTTTGTTTAAAAAAGCCTAATTTTCGACTTTTAGTTGTAAAAAGGCTGGTGCGAGGATCAGACAATTTCCGTCACACCAACCTTTTGTTTATTTCTCCCGCAAGGTACGTATTTTCTTTTTTAATTGTTGCACATCATAGGTCGAACTTAATTCTGACAAAACATAGACTTCCGGTGTTCCTTGATAGCTCGTTTGCTGATAATTAGTTACAATTAAATCATATGTTTGTTCAGGCTGATACCTCTCCACCAGCGTGCCATTCATATTTTTAAGACTGAGCATTAATACTTGTGTTAACGCCGCTTGATAAAGAGCATCCATTGCTAAGTGAATCCCAATTTTTATTTCACCAATCATTTTAAATTCAATTAATGCCAACACGCTTAAATATTTGACCAGAGAAAGTTCATGCAAACTATCTCCTGGTTGATACGTTTCATCAAAACAAGCTAAAGCTTTTTCTAATAACGTTGTTGAAAAAGAAGCTAATTCCCGACTAGATAATTGCTGTTCTTTTTCCCAGATATGGGCCCGATCAAAGACTTCCAATTCTCCTTTAAAAAAATACAGTTTTCCATGAATTTGTGAAAAATAGTAAGCCATGGTTTTCTCAAGAGTAGGTTCAAATTTATGGGGCCGATAATACAAGACCACATTTTCCAAGATAAACGTATCAGCTAAAGAAACAGCGGAACGACGTCCCCGAATTAAGGAATATTCATCAAAAGCTGATTCTGGTAAGACCGACATTGTGATTAGAAAAACAAAATGAATCATGCTTTCTCCTTCGTCTAATTCTAATGAATAGCGACTAGAAAAACGGAAAAACAATTGTCGAACTTGCTTAAATAACGGATCTTCTTTAAAATCAATCATTTTCTTTCTCAATTGTTGATATTTTTTTGAAGTGACCGCTAAGCGCTTTTTCGTAATACTCAACCAAAGGCTAACTTTTAACGCATTATGTTCATTAAAAGTAAAACCTAAGCCAGTCTCAATCCCTTCAATTATCCGTTTATTTAACGGCGACATCGTTTTTTTCTGGTGTGTTTCATAGGGAGTAATATACCAATACAACTGAAAGTAAAAGTAACGAATCTGCAATTCTTCTCCCTGTAGTTGTCCATTTTTTATTTGCAAATCAAAGGCGGCTAACAATTGATTGAGTTCTTTAATTTTTCGAAATAAAGAAGACTCACTAATCATAAATTTGGTCGTTAATTGAACAATAGAAAACTCTTTATTACGATATAAATAATCTAAAAGTTGAAATTTAAGAGACTCTTTTACAAATGCTTCAATTAAATGATTCAACGAAAAAAAATCCGATAAGGTGATTGATAGCTGTTGGCCATCATAAGTAAGCTGACAATCCTGTCCAAAAGGTTTCAAAAAATAATGTAAATCCTCTAAGTCTTTTTCAAAGGAGGCTTTTGTGACCGCTAAAAATGCTGTTAAATCAGAGACTGAGCAGGTGCCGCCTGCTAAGATGGTTTGTTGCACCGTTAATAATTGTCGCATCGCTTTCTTTTCTAATAATGTCTCAACTTTCATCGTTCTCTCTCCAATAAGCCGAAGCACCCATCAAATTTGTAATATCATAAATATTGGTTAAGGAAGGTTGATAAAAATAATCTTTTTGTAATAGGTCTGTCAGTGTCTGACCTGTTTGGATACTTAATGCTAAAGTATTTATTTTTTCTAAACAATTGTTTTTTGAACAAAGCTGTGCCCCAAGGACCCGTTGCGTCACTTTATCATAGATTAATTTGCCTAAAATTTCTGTCCCATGTTGTAGAGGCGGCGCTGGCTGTCTAACAATTACGGAAACAAGTGTTTGCGGAAAAAATAAACCTTCCGTTTCGGTTAGACCTGTACTAGCAAGGTAATAGTCCCCCACTTTTGTTCCCATTGTTCTCAAAGAGCCAATGAATCGGTGTGTTTTTTCTTCTAAATTGTTGGCGACTACCAAGCCAGTTCGTACCGCATTGTTCACTAACGGAGCATAAAAAGTTTCCGCGACTGGTTCATTCATAACTGAAATGCAATCTCCGATGGCAAAAACATTCGGCACTGAAGTTTGTAAATAAGCATCCACCGCGATTGTCTGATCCAGATTTCGTTGAATTTTTTTATCTAAATAGGCTAATTGAGGATGTAAGTTTAAAGCAAAAATCCCACTGTCACAAGAAATTTCCTGCTCGCTTGTTTCAAGAACAATACCATTTGCTGTTTCTTCAATTCCTAGGACCGTTTCTTCAAAATGGAAAATTACTGCTTGTTTTTCCAAAGATTTTTGAACTTCTGCAACCATTTCTTTATCAAAATATTTAGGCAATAGATTTTCTAAACTTTCAAAGACATGGACTGTTTTCTTCATTTTCACAAGAAAATCAATAGCTTCCATTCCAATGGGTCCTGCACCAATGACGGCTACTGTCTGGCTTTCTTCCAGTAATGGAACAGCCGCTAAAGCACCTGATAAAAATTTATATTTGAGTAGTTTTTCTGTTTGACTACCACGAATTTGCGTGGAAAACTGGCTCGCGCCTGTCGCTAAAATCAATTTATCATAAGAATACCACTGTTGCTCTTCTTTTCGTGCCCAAGCAATCAATTGGTTCTCAACATCCATTGCCACGACTTCTCTATTTAAAAGCAACTGAATCTTTTGACGACGTAATTCCTCTTCCGTTATGTAACGTGCTTCGTGTAATTCATTGATGGTATGATTAAAATACGCACTTAAGCCACCAGATAAATACCCCACTGTTGCTTGTTTGTCAATTAAAGAAATTTCTGCTTGGGGATATTTTTTCCTTGAAGCAATTGCTGCGGAAATACCTGCGAATGATGCACCAATAATCACAATTTTCATTTGTTTCCTCCTCTGTCAGGACCTACTATACTTCTCTCAGTTTATCATGATTAAAAAGAATGCTAAAGCAACAACTATAGTTTTCACTTAAAATAATTATTTTTGCTGAGCGCATTGCTTTTCAAGCACTTTCATTTTCATTTATAATAAATGTTACTACTGTTTGAGGAGGAGTTTTCATGTCTGCAACAAAAGAGCAATTGGAACTATTTTTATTTTATTTATCTGAAACCCATACAAAAAGTTTATCTTTACATGACTTAGTTACAAGTCGACCACGCCCAGAAGAAGCGCGTATTTTATTAAATATTAACGAGGTTTGCACTTACTACCATAGCGCTCGTGTTCTCTACACAAGTGTTCCTGCTCTTGAAAATAACAAGTCTGAGCCTTTTTTCCAAGCCTTCGAAAATTTTTATTTTGAATTAAAACAACATTTTTTCAATGAAGAAGATGAAACCCATCAATTGAATGAACGTCTAGAGGAAATGAAAATTGCCTTTGAGCAATTGACGGATGACTACAATGTTCTATAATAGAAGAGAACAATTCGTTGAGAAGGGGTCCTTATGAAGCAAGAAGAAGTGATTGAACGTTTAAAAGAAGAACTAAATTTGCCATTTTTTAATGGCACACTAGAAGAAAAGAACTATTCTGAAGCAGATTATCAACAAATCAAGAAAGAGTTAATTCAATACTTTGATGATTATGTGCGAAATGTTGAAAATTAACGAGCTAAAACAACCTTTGATTTTAATAAAATCAAAGGTTGTTTTATTATCAAAATAAAAAAATAACAAAAAAACCACCGGCAGTTTTGCCGATGGAAAAGGAGTATTTACTCAATAAGAGTAAAATGAAAAATAAAAAGGTTGTTGTTGGTATGAATTAATAATACAATACACTTTCTCTTTTGTCCATAAAAAAGACATGAAAAAAATATTAAATTCGTTAGTTATTTTTATTAGTTTTTTATTTTTTCAAAAGAATGTTGCTCATCCGTGTAATGGCAAAGGTTAATTCATCCGTTGCTTGGTCTTGCTTTTCCTCTGAAGCATTAAATAAATCTGCATCAATACCTGTTTCTGGATCTGTTGCTAAAATCATTTCATTGCATCCTGCTACATATTCTGTATAAGCATGTTGAAATTTTTTGTGAATGCCAAGTACTTGTGGCGTCGGTTTTAATGTTCCGACTTTTTTGAGCATTAATTCATATTTTTCAGTACCTTCTTTAAATTTTGCTTGAATTTCTGCAATTCGTTCGGCTGTTAAATCATTCACTTTATTCTTATCGATCGCTTGACGAACTTCTTCGTAATATGGATTCATGACTTCGCCAATATCTTCTGTTGTTTTAACGATATCATTAATTGTTTGAACGTAAAATCCTAAATTTGGTCTCATAACCATCCCTCTTTTCCCTTTTCTCTTTCACTCCATTTTACACTTTTTCTATTCCATCTGACAAGTGGCACTTTTTCAGTCTTTATTCTTTTGATTTTTAACAGAGAAAACATAGTGAGGCATCGTTTTGCCACGGTATGTTTTAATGTATCGATCCCTAACAAGCATCTGGTTTCGAATAGCGACATTCATAGAGGCTAAGTTCGTATCACGAATCGTTGAAATAACTTCTGGAAAATTTAATACATCGAATGCGTATTGCTTTGTCGCTGCGGCAGCTTCAATCGCATACCCTTTGTGCCATTCTTTTCCACATAAATGATAACCAATTTCTGGATAGCTCTTACCTTTTACTAATTGATTGGTGAGGCCACACTCGCCGATAACTTCGCCTGTTCGCTTCTTCTCTAACGCCCATAAACCATAGCCGTATTCTTGATAGGACTGTAAGTTCCACTTTAGCCAGTTTGCGACCTCTTCATCAGAAAAAGCGTGTTCATAAGCATACATCACATTTTCATCTTGCAAAAATTTTTTCAATTCCACTTCATCTTCCGACTGCCATTCTCTGACAATAAGTCGTTGTGTTTCGAAAATAATTTTCCGTTTCAAGCCCTTTCACTCCTTACATAAAGAAAAATTGACTGGTTTAAGTACCAGCCAATTTTCTTTTCTTATTTATTAAGCACCTTTACCTGCTTTACGTTGGAAGAACTTCACAATTTCCACAATTGGGATGATAGCAAAAGAAGTACCTGCTACAATTGCCCATTGATATGCATCTAAATGTGTGACGCTGAATAAATCATTAAATCCTGGAATAACAATCGTTGCAGCTAATAGCAAGAACGAAACAAGAATCCCATAGTTAAATGATTTGTTGCGGAATAAGCCAACTTTGAAAATTGATTGATAAATCGACTTCACATTAAAGGCATGGAACAATTGAATTAATCCCAAAGTAGCGAAGGCCATGGTTAAAGCATCGCCGTGTTGTAAATCATACAACGCTTGCGCCGATAAGTTTGTGTTAGCTGCGGTATGTGCTGGGAACATAATTGACATTTTATACACAATCAAAGTCAATGCCCCTTGCGTAATCCCTTGGTAAACAACACTGCTTAAAACGCCGCCAGAGAAGAAGTTCGATTTTTTACCACGAGGTTCATGGCTCATCACATCACGTTCTGCTGGTTCCACACCTAACGCAATCGCTGGGAAAGTATCCGTTACTAAGTTAATCCACAATAAGTGAACAGGTAACAAGGTATCCCAATTGAGCATTGTTGCAATAAACAAGGTTAATACTTCCCCTAAGTTAGCTGAAAGTAAATATTGAATCGTTTTTTGGATATTTGAGAAGACTTTACGTCCTTCTTCTACTGCTACAATAATTGTTGAAAAGTTATCATCGGCAAGGACCATATCTGAAGCACCTTTTGATACTTCTGTTCCGGTAATCCCCATACCAATGCCGATGTCAGCCGCTTTTAAGGCTGGAGCATCATTTACGCCATCACCAGTCATAGCAACCACTTTTCCTTCTTGTTGCCACGCTTTAACAATCCGAACCTTGTGTTCTGGTGAAACACGAGCATAGACAGAGTAGTGTCCCACGACTTGTGCGAATTTTTCATCTGACAATTCATTTAATTCAGCGCCTGTGATGACTGCATCGTCGTCGCCTTCTTTGATGATGCCTAAACGTGCCGCAATTGCTTCTGCTGTATCACGGTGGTCACCCGTAATCATAATTGGACGAATACCCGCTTCTTTCGCGACTTTTACAGCATCTGCAGCTTCTTTTCTTTCTGGGTCAATCATACCGACTAAACCAGCAAATGTTAAATCTTTTTCCACAAGTTCAGAACTCATTTCGGCTGGAATCGTCTCAACATATTTATAAGCCATTCCTAAAACACGTAAGGCTTGTTTCGCTAATGAGGTGTTGGTTTTCAAAATTTCTTGACGTTTTGTTTCATCTAATGGATTTGTTTCTCCATTTGATAAGATTTCCGTACAACGTTTCAATAATTCATCTGGTGCACCTTTGACAGAAACTAGGAAGCCACCTGTTTTTAATTCATGAACAGTAGTCATTAATTTACGATCAGAGTCAAAAGGAATCTCTGCCACACGAGGTTCAGCTGCTACTTTTTCGGTTACGTTAAACGCATGATCTAAACCAAATTGTACTAAGGCAGTTTCTGTTGGGTCACCAATTAATGAACCATCTTGAGCGATTTTTGTATCATTCGTAAAGTTCATGATTTTTAAAGCCATATTATCAGCAGGGATTTCTGTGGAAGCAGATAACACTTGACCATCTGTATACAACGCTTCAACGGTCATTTGATTTAAGGTTAACGTACCTGTTTTATCTGAACAGATAATATCTGTACTTCCTAATGTTTCAACGGCTGGTAACTTACGGACAATCGCATTTTTCTTGGCCATTTTTTGAGTCCCTAAAGCCAAAATAATCGTGACAATCGCTGGTAATCCTTCTGGAATTGCCGCTACAGCTAACGAAATTGACGTTAATAACATGTCAATCCATGAACGACCATTCATCATTCCTACCACAAACATCACCGCTGCAATGACTAAAATGGCAATTGTTAACATTTTACCCAATTGGTTTAAGTTTTGTTTTAAAGGCGTTTCCGTTTCTTGTTCGCTTGCTAGCATGCCAGCAATTTTACCGACTTCTGTATTCATCCCTGTGCCAACCACAACGCCAAGACCACGTCCATACGTCACATTACTATTGGAATAAGCCATATTGATCCGGTCACCGATACCAATATCGGTTCCCTCTAAGATGGTTACTTCTTTTTCAACTGGAACAGATTCACCGGTTAACGCTGCTTCTTCAATTTTTAAGCTATTCGCTTCCAATAAACGTAAATCAGCTGGAACGACATCCCCTGCTTCTAATAAAACAATGTCGCCTGGTACTAATTCATCACTTTTAACAGTAATGACGTGTCCATCACGGCGAACATTCGCATTTGGTGAAGACATTTCTTTTAATGCTTCAATGGCTTGTTCCGCTTTGGCTTCTTGAATGACCCCAAAGATGGCGTTCAAGATAACAACCACTAAGATGATAATCGAGTCTACCACATCATGGGAAAAGACGGCTGAAATGACCGCTGCCGCTAATAAAACAATAATCATAAAATCTTTGAATTGCTCAAAGAATTTCACGGCAAGTGATTTTTTCTTCCCTTCATCTAGCACATTTTCCCCGTACGTTTCTAAACGCTTTTGAGCCTCCTGTGCACTTAATCCATCAGTTGTTGTGTTCATTTTCTCCAAAACAACTGTGTCGTCTTGTGCGTAAAACGCTTCAGACAATTGTGTTTTCTTTTCTTCTGACATGTTCTTCCTCCTCTATTTTTTGCAGCATCCTTCAAGTACTATTTTACATTTCATCAAAAATAAATGAAAAAAAATAGACTTGTGTATGCTACTTCGTCGAACATACATAAGTCTCACCGTTTAAGACAACACCAGAAATTGCTTTCGGAGTTGGTGATGTTGTCACAGCATAAATACTGTCAGTTACTCCCTCATGAAAAAACTATTTAACATTGATTGGAGAACCAATGTTATGAATAATTACTTAATTAGTATACCGTTTTCCACTCTTTTTTTCAAATAAAAGTTCTGCTCATTTGAAAAAAACTGAAATCCTTTCATTCGGATTCCAGTTTCTTGATTTGTATTCGTAAAATACGCTGTTGCTCCCGCTTTCTCGACCAACTAATAACCCAAGAAAGTAAGAAAAGACTAATCACGGTTCCCTCACGAACAAAAATCGGCAAATGATAACTAATGGACAATCCTAGTGCTAAACTGACACAAAAAATATCAACTAAATAACGATAAAACCGAAAACTATAGCGCGTTCTTTCAGAAATAAGTGTACAAAATTTTTCAATGGGAAATTGCAAAACACCTAGCGCAACTACCTGTCCTGTCCCGATTCCTGCTATGATTGTCCCTAAAATAAATAGAACAATTTTAACCAAATAATTTTGAAAAACAAGCGAACCAAATAATTGATATAAGAAAAAATTAATGACAAAACCAAAGCCAATTAACGCCATCAAAATAATCAAATAGTCCTGAATTTTACGCTGCTGATCTAACAACCAACACGTGCCTAAAAAAGCTAAATTGATAGCTGTGGTAACAGTTCCGACTTTTAAATGAGTAAGTGTTGCAAAGGTCACATTAAATGCATTAAAACTACTAACTCCAATGCCTGCTTGAATTGTCAAACTGATGCCCAATGCACTAATTAAATAAAAAAGAAACGATAGCACAATTTTTTTCTTCCACATTATAAAAACTCCTCTACTCTTGATACGTCTATTATGTGCTACAATGGAAGAAACAAATAGGAGATATCTCCTATTATAAGGAGAAAAAATGCTTAAAACAGCCTACCAACGATCACCGAAACAAGAATTAGCTAAAAATACGCCTTTTTTTAATGAAACTGATTTAAAACACAGTTTTATTATCGATTTTGAAAATCAAGAATTCATTCATCACCAAGCAGAGCCATTAAATTATCTTTTTTATTTAATCAAAGGAAAAGCGAAAATTTTAAAAACAGAACGCAATGGCCGCCAATCCATTGTTCAGTTTTTAACGACAGGTGATTTAATTGGCGATTTAACATTAGTCCAAGCGGAAACGATAACCAAGGACGTTATCGCCTTAGGTGAAACCTGTTGTTTGGCTGTACCTTTAGCTTACGCAGAAACTGTTTTAAAAAACAAGGTACTTTTTATGCAGCAACTCAGCCATTATCTAGGAAAAAAAATGCTCCAACGGGTGGACCACTTTACAACGAATCAGACCTATGAACTAAGTTATCGGCTAGCGGAATTGCTATTGGTTGCCGCTAATCACGAAGATGTTTATAAAGAAAAACATACTGAGATTGCCGAATACTTAGGGGTTAGTTATCGCCATCTTATTTATACTTTCAAGCAATTTCGAGAGCGCGGCTTTATTCAAAAACAAGGAACTGCTTATCACATCAACCGCTTAGCGTTACATTCTTTTGTGCAAAAAATGAAGAGTTAAAGTGGTGGATTGTTGACAAATAGTGTGCTTCCCGCTACCCTATTCTTATTAATAAGAAAGAAGGGACAGCAATGGAGCAAGCAGCATTTACTGTATCTAGCTGGCAAGAACAACCGATTGACAATCTTAATGAAAATTTCCCAGTGAATCAAGCGAGCGCTACTTATCAATTGTCAGGCGCCTTATCTGGGACAGCTTCTGTGGAATATTTAATGACTTATCAAGGTTCTTCAATGGCTGATGGGCTTGAAGCTGTGGCTCAAGTGGTCGGTTTCCTCCATTTCGAAGGAACTTATTTAGGAAAAAAAGGCACCTTTACTGCTTGCGAAAAAGGGACGTTTACACAGGGGCTTTTAGACTGCCCAGGTGAACTATTTCAAGCATCAGGTGAGCTTGCCGGTTTATCCGGTCGCTACACTTATGAATTTAGTCAAGAAGAAGCGCTTCTTCATTTAGACTTTGTATAATAAAAAATTTCAAGGAAAGTTGGTGACATTATTTTACTTATTTTAAATTTGGCGGTTGTAAAAGACAATGGGTGTTTTTGATTAGATTAAACTTTTAAGGAGAAAAATCATGAAAAACACCCGAAATACCGTCCCATCATTACTAATTATTATTTTGCTTGTGGGATTTCCACAAATCAGCGAGTCGATTTTCACACCTATTTTACCAGCGCTTAGTTCTGCTTTTAACATTCACGATAGCGTGGCACAATTAACCATGAGTATTTATTTTGTTGCCTTTGCCGTTGGCGTTTTATTCTGGGGAATTTTATCCGATACGATTGGACGTCGCCCAGCTATGTTATTAGGAATTTTATGCTATTTAATTGGAAATATTGGCCTTTTTTTGAGTCCGACATTTCCTTGGCTGTTATTCTTCCGTTTAATTCAAGCATTTGGTGCAAGCGTTGGTTCTGTTATTACCCAATCGATGATGCGGGAAAGCTTTAACGATCTTCAAAGAGGGAAAATTTTTGCTCAAACAAGCGCTGCCCTATCGCTATCTCCTGCCATCGGACCCTTAGTCGGCGGACTTGTTCAAACCTATTTTGGCTATCAGCATGTCTTTAGCACCTTAATTGTCATGGCTGTTCTATTACTTTTCTATAGTTTTTATCGTTTACCAGAAACCTTTCACTTAGGAAATACCTTAACGAAAGCGCCTTTTTGGTCCGTGGCGAAACGCCTTTCCTTCGACTCGAAAGTTTGGTGCTACGGCTTATTGATTGGGGGCATTAATGGTTTATTGTTTAGCTACTATGCAGAAGCTCCGTTTATTTTCATCAATCACTTTGGCTTTAGCAGTGTCCAATATGGCTTTCTTGGTTTAGTTTTAGCTGTGTCTAGTATTCTTGCTGCGGTTCTTATCAATTGGTTGCTAGGATATTGGTCAGCGGAAAAAATTGCCTTTGCTGGTTTGCTGCTAAGTATCTTTACGGCTTGCTGTTTATTAATAATGACACAATTTGAAACAATCATTGGTCTTATTTTGTTTATTTTTCTCTTTTTCTTAGGGATTAATATTACTTTGCCCAATGCCTTAAGTATGGCCTTAAAAGGCTATGAATCTGTAATTGGTACTGCCAGTGGAATTTTTAGTTTTGTCTATTACTTGTTTGTTAGTTTCTTTACCTATTTGATTAGTTACTTTCACAATGGTACCATTTGGGTCTTGCCGCTTTACTTTTTAAGTTTTGCTTGTCTGTTAGCTTTCAGCTATTATGTCATTGTTTATCGTAAAACTTTAAAATAAAAATCAAAAAACACACGAATGTTTCGTGTGTTTTTCTTAGCTAAAAAATTGATTTTCTAAACTATATTGCTTCCCTGAAACAATGTCATATTGAATCAGTCGGTATTCCTCATATAGTTGTTCTTGCTTTTTATTCATTTCTACTGTTTTTTTCCATTCCCCACCGAGATAGTAATTCCCCTTTTCAAAAGCAGGCAATTGTTCTTGTACCTCATTTAGCATAGCGTAAAATCCCGATTGCGGTAAGCCACTTTGTTGGAAAAGTGAGGGAGCAAAATAAAATGGACTAATGGTTGCTTGATGCTGATTTTTTTCTGTTAACTGGTTCGCCGTATCATACATTAGAAATTCTGTCTGGTGAAGGGCTGCCCCTTCATTCAACGCTTGAATGTTTTCATCATAAATACTTGGTAAGTGATCTCCCCAAAAAACGACTAATGTGCGTTTGGGCATTTTTTCGATTTCTTGTAGGAAATTTTTCAAAGCTTCGCTACTGTAGGCAATATCTTGCAAATAATTATTGAGCGCGACTTGATTGCCGTTTCCTTGAGAAAAATAATTGGACGTTGTGTATTTGTTTTCATAGGGCATATGTGTTTGCATAGTAACTAAATGAATGAATTGCGGTTGCTCTTTTTCTTTAAGCAGTGTCGTCACTTCCTGATATGCTGCTTGATCTGAAATGTAAGGATTATTTTCTAGTTTATCTGTATAGTTCATTGTTTTTTCATTGATAAATTGATCAAAACCTAAAATTTTATACACATCTTTTCGTTTATACATAGATGTATTGTACGGATGAATAGCCGTTGTTTGGTACTTTTGTTCCTTAAGTAATGAAACAATGGAAGGCAATTCCGTCATCTTAGGAATCATCATTGTATAAGGTGTAGTCATTTGGGCATTCATTAATTCCATCGAAAAACTTGTTAAGGCTTCAAATTCAATATTCGCAGTTCCGCCCCCGTAGTTTTGTGAAAGCATCTGGCCGCTGTAAGTTTTATCAGCGATTTGCTGATAATCAGCTAAAGGATTACCAATAATGGACAAGCCTTTCAGATGATCTGGATTTGAAAAACTTTCACTCATGACAAACACAATATTTGGTTGCTCATTGCTCGGCACTGGTTTCGCCTCGGCCAACTTTTGATATTTCTGAGTAATTTCTGAAATAGCTTCTTTTGAATAACCCTTTGGTTGGTCCATAGCCTCTACTTTTAAATTATATAGAAAACCACCAATAAATCCTGTATTGTAGTAATTCATTTTTTGGCTGTAAGGAATCCATAACGCGGTTTTATTATAGGCTTTACGTAACAAATTTTGCGGATTGTTAAAATCACCAATATATGAAAATAGACCAATCGAAAGAACAAGACTTAACACACGAATCGTTTGTTTTTTCTTCGATAAAAAGAAACTTTTATAAAAGGCTTTTCCTAAGAAAAAAAGTGCTACACAACATAACGCTACCACAAAAATAAACGGCCATAAACCAACCATTTCTTTTAATAAACTAACTTCTGTAATCATTTTTAAGTCGTCTGGGTAAATAGGTTCGACACGATAAAACATCTTTTGATAGTCCGCAAATCCTAAAACACCTATTATGACACTATATAAAAGAGCGCCAACTCCTAATGAACCTGCCAAACTACATAAAAAAAGTAAAAAAACGCTTAGCACAAAACAACCTAAGAAAAACTTTTCCGTATGCCACGAAAAAGCAAACTTGAAGGCTAAATCAACAGACAAGTTATTCTGACACCATTGCAAATATAAATTACTAAAAATAATTAATATGATGAACCCAATTCCATACAGAAGATAGCGGTAGGGCCATCGTTTAAATTTCTCAACTCTCTTTTTCACATCGATCTCCTATTCAAAAACTAGTAATGTATTTATTTTATGCTTCTTGAAAAAGAATGTAAAGAAGTAGCTAGCAAAGAAGTCTAAGGAATGGTAAAGAAAAAATGTTATTTGTTGCAAAAATAATTTTCCAGTGGTATAGTAACAATGGAATTTCGTTATCAGTTATCGTCGCCTTTTTAGAGTACTTGTATGAAAGGAGAATAACTATGACTTACAAAGTAAAAAACATTCAATACCGTATTCAATTAGACACAGACAAAAATATTTTCATTGTTTTTGATGCAAAAAATGAAAGTAAAACAGCAACTGGTCACACAATTGAAGAAGCAATTGCACACTTAAAACAATTAAACTAAGGAGTGACAAACATTTCCATGCAAGACCCTTTAGGTAGTTATTTAAGCTAAAAGCCGTTTAGTAAAGAAAAAATACTAGACGGTTTTTTTGTATCTTCTTCGCCTTTTATTTTTTACATAGTATACTGAAACAAACGGAGGTGTTTTTATATGACCATCATTGCAAACTATATTCGCCAGCAACCCCAACATCAAACACAGTTAACAGAAATCTACCAAGCAATTTTAGCGGTTGTTCCTCAGGAGACTACTGAAAAAATCGCTTATGGAATGCCGACCTTTTACTTAAATGGCAATTTAGTGCATTTTGCGGCGGCCAAGCAACATTTAGGTTTCTATCCTACGCCATCAGCCATCCAACGTTTCAGCAAAGAATTACGCCCTTTTAAAACCTCGAAAGGTGCCATTCAATTTCCTTACACGCAAGAGTTACCTCTTTCGTTAATACAGGAAATAGTTAAATTCCGTGTACAAGAGAACATGAAAACAGGGTCTCAATGAGACCCTGTTTTCATGTTCTTAAAATTTTTTCCATCGCTTTTCCCTTGGCCAACTCGTCGATTAACTTATCTAGGTAACGGATTTTTTGCATTAAAGGATCTTCAATTTCTTCCACGCGATAGCCACAAATTACGCCTTTGATCAATTGGGCGTTTTCATTAAAATTGGGTGCTTCTTCAAAAAATGTTTCCATCGTTACTTTTTGAGCCAATTGTTGTTGCAAGCCTTTTTCATCATAACCAGTTAACCAGTAAATAATTTCGTCAACCTCCGCTTGCGTTCGATTTTTACGTTCTACTTTTTGGATGTATAGCGGGTAAACACTGGCAAAGGTCATTGTATAGATTTTCGGTTTTGTCATTGGTTTTCCTACTTTCTGAAAAAATAACTCCTTCTCATTATACTATACTTCTCTTAAATTTAAACTTTAATACATGTTAAAAGAATAAGTGCCGTAAAAAATTTTAAAAAGCAGTAAAATTGACTCTTCTAGTAAAAATTTCTTTTGTTATTTTTCTTTATATAAGGAGCCCATTTTTTATGTTATTTAATCACAGGAACCTGATTCTATCATTGCAGAATAGGCTTTCATTCAGTATACTGTAAATAGAGGAACAAGAAACGAATTGGATAATTAGGCACTGAAAGAACGCACCACCGTTCTGAATGTTTCGAAACACACAACAGGTTATCGAAATGGCCATTGGAGAAAAATTCCTTTTTCTCCGAGGTTAGCGATTGTGACATGTTGCAATCGTTTTTTGTCCTTAAAATGTTGAGAAAAAGAAAAAAGGCACTTTGCATGTCAGCACCACCTGACAAACAAAGCCCTTCATAGACAGCACAACCTATCTATTCCAGTTGCCTTTTTTGCTAGTTACACTAGCTAATTTTAGTGTACCCGATTTTCAGTGAAATTACTAGCATCTTTAAAATTTTTACTGAAACGATCAGCCTGTGCAATGAACTAGTTTTCTTCAGCGGCGGCAACCGCTGAGAAGCTTTTTCTCAAATTTTAAGTTGCTCTACTCTATCATATAGTTTATATAGATAACTGGCTTTTTAGAAGAATATAATACATGTTTTTTCCAATTGTCTAAATAATTTTTGAATAAAAACATTTTCAAATATGTTAAGTCTGGCATTCCTTTTTCTCGCTCAATCAACTTAGTCTTCTTGTCTAATACAAGCCACAAACCTATTTTTTCTACAGACGGTATATCTTTTACTAATCCTGAGCGAATAATGTCTAAAGAAGCAAGTGATTGAGTAACTGCATAACTTAGCTTGGATGATGCATCACCGATTTTAACTGCAAATAATGTTTGCGTTTCTTTACAGTATATATCTGCAATCTCAATGTCTTCATTATTAGATAGTTTGGTCAACTGACGATCATAATTCTCTAAATGTTCATTTTCTTCTGCTAGCAAGAGATTATAAACTCTTTCTTTATAGTATTTTCTTTTTATTGACTCTTTAATCTCTTTCTTTGTTTTGCCAGTAAAATCAGATCTATTTTTTTCTTCTTCATATTTCTTAGCACAAAAAGTTTCATGCCTTTTTTTAGAAAAATCATACTCAGGATTATAGATTACTGGAATTTCACTAAGTGAATCATTTAAATAATCTAGATAGTCATTATTATAAGAATACCACTCACCATTTAGTAGTGTATAACGCTCTTCTTCATCTGTGTAATCTAATATTTTCTTTATCTCATATTTTTTTCTCTTGCCTTCAATTTCTTTACCTATAAAGATTTTAAAAATATCTTCGCCTATTAATTTGTTTTTTTCAATGAACATGCGTAAATCATTGATGTCAAATCCATCTAAAAAAACCGGTTTTCTATTTAAATAATGTACTGTATATTCCGTACTATAATCATTAAAGCTCTCTACGTTTCCTATAATGTCAAAATCTGAAAAATAAATAGGTGTTTCTCCATCAATTATTTTTTTTATTAATTTCCCATCTAATTTCTTAATAAGATTATCATCATTCTTGTCCAATTTCTTCAATAATGGAATTTTTATTTCTTCTTTCTCAGATGTAATGATTCTTTTTGCATAAAATACAAGCGCTAACATGTGTGTTAGACAGTCATTTTTCAACTCAACAGATAAAGCATCCCCAATTTCGATATTTTCTTTATATATTCCAAAATCTCTTGGTAATTTTTGGGTAGCTTTAACTTTTAAATAAGCTTCACCACTATCAAAATCGAAGTATTTATTATCTTTAAAAGCATCAATCATCTTTACCTTAGAACTATGCGGCGCTGCTTTAGCTGTACGCTTTACTTCTTTGTAGTCTAACTTTCTCGCAAAACGAAAGGCAAATTCTTTATCTGCAAACTTATGAACACAATGATGCGCATGACTAAAAGAAAACGCATATAACTCATCATCCAAAGAAACTGTTAAAATTCCTTTGGGTGCTCCATAAGTTTTTAGATGTATTCCTTCTGTTAATTCATCAATTATCCATTGCCATTTTGGAGTTCCCTCTAAGTTATTTCGATCAATATATAACTGAATATGTACACTTTTTTGTCTATATTGACGAACTTCATCGCTTTCCATTTTATATTCTAAATTAATTTGCTCAAAAAATTCTTCCTCTTTTTCAGTTAAAATTTTATATAAATTTACTTTCATTTTTAAGACCTCCTTTAAAATTATTTCAGGATTCTAAATAAAATGCACAAGTAGCTTTACATTTATCTATCTTTTTCAACAATTGGATAAACGCATCCACATATTCTTGATCCTTTGAACTATGACTAATAAAAATCTTTTTCCCGTTGCTCACTACTCAACATCCTCCAAGTTAAATTTGTGTTTTCATTTTTTTGTGAAATTCTATACTATTTCTTTAAGCGTACAGCGTTATCTGAAACCAGTCAATACTAAAATTATAAAATAACAATTATTTTGTTTTATTAAATTTTTATATAATGTTGTTTTGTTAATGTTTTGTTATTTTTAAACAAGTGATTATAGAGCGATGTACGGTTGAAGTTATTTCTAATCTATTTTTTTCAATATTTTTATAGATATAAAAAAACACGCCTTTCTTTGCAGAAAGGCGTGTTTTTACGTCCGAGTATAAGGAGAATTGGTTCATTAACCAATTGTCCCTTTAAGCGTTATTCATTAAATGAATTATTTGTTTTTTAAGTTGTAGAAAGATTTTAAGCCTTTGTATTCAGCTACATCGCCTAATTGATCTTCAATACGTAATAATTGGTTGTATTTAGCAATACGGTCAGTACGGCTTAATGAACCAGTTTTGATTTGGCCAGCGTTTGTTGCAACAGCGATATCAGAGATTGTTGAATCTTCTGTTTCACCAGAACGGTGAGATACAACTGCAGTGTAGCCAGCTTCTTTAGCCATTTCGATTGCTTCAAATGTTTCAGTTAAAGTACCGATTTGGTTAACTTTGATTAGGATTGAGTTAGCGATACCTTTTTCGATACCTTCAGCTAATTTAGTTGTGTTTGTTACGAATAAATCGTCACCAACTAATTGAACTTTGTCGCCTAATACTTCAGTTAATTTTTTGAAGCCGTCCCAGTCGTTTTCGTCTAAGCCGTCTTCGATTGAAATGATTGGGTATTTAGAAACTAATTCTTCGTAGAACGCGATCATTTCTTCAGTTGTTTTTTCGCCTTCGCCTGAGTCAGCTAAAACGTAAACGCCTTTTTCTTTGTCGTAGAATTCTGAAGAAGCAGCATCCATAGCAAGAACAACGTCTTTACCAGGAACATAGCCAGCTTTTTCGATAGCTTCGATGATTACTTCGAAACCTTCTTCGTTTGAACCTAAGTTAGGAGCGAAACCACCTTCGTCACCTACTGAAGTAGCTAAGCCGCGACCTTTTAAGATTGAAGCTAATGCGTGGAATACTTCTGCACCCATACGTAAAGCTTCTTTGAATGTAGGCGCACCTACAGGCATGATCATGAATTCTTGGAAGTCAATACTGTTGTCAGCATGTGATCCACCGTTGATGATGTTCATCATTGGAGTTGGTAATACTTTTGTATTGAATCCGCCTAAGTAATGATATAAAGGCACTTCTAGGTAATCAGCAGCAGCACGAGCTACGGCGATAGACACACCAAGAATAGCGTTAGCACCTAATTTACCTTTGTTAGGAGTTCCATCTAAATCGATCATTGCTTTATCGATAGCCATTTGATCGCGTACATCGTAACCGATGATTGCTTCAGCAATGATGTTGTTTACGTTATCTACAGCTTTAGTAACACCTTTACCTAAGTAACGAGCTTTGTCGCCATCACGTAATTCAACTGCTTCGTATTCACCAGTTGAAGCTCCTGAAGGAACCATTCCACGGCCGAAAGCTCCGCTTTCAGTGTAAACTTCTACTTCGATTGTTGGGTTACCGCGTGAGTCTAAGACTTCGCGTGCGTAAATATCAGTAATAATTGACATGTTTTGTCTCTCCTTTGAGTTTGTATTTATACTAAGGGGATTCCCTCATGTATGATTGTAGTTAATTCTTGCAAACTATGCAAACATTTTTTTGCAAAAGTCATTGAGAAAACGTTACCGTTAATGATTTCTTATTTTACAGCATCTAATAAAGCTAGGAATGAATCTGCTTCTAAGCTTGCGCCGCCGACTAAAGCACCGTCAACGTTTTCTTTTGCCATATATTCAGCGATGTTTTCTGGTTTAACAGAACCACCGTATTGGATACGAACAGCTTCAGAAACTTCTTTGCCGTATAATTTTTCAACTGTTGAACGAACAACACCACAGATTTCATCTGCAATATTAGCATCTGCAGATTTACCAGTTCCGATTGCCCAGATTGGTTCGTAAGCGATAACCATTGAAGCAACTTGTTCGTTTGATAAACCAACTAAGCCGTTAGTGATTTGACCTTCGATCCATTCCGCTGTTTTACCAGCTTCATACGTTTCTAAAGTTTCACCACAACAGAAGATTGGTGTCATACCATTTGCAAAGATTGCTTTGGCTTTTTTATTGATATCTTCATCTGTTTCGTGGAAATATTCGCGACGTTCAGAGTGTCCGATAATCACATAGTTCACACCTAAATCTGCAATTGCAGCTGGTGAGTTTTCACCAGTGAAGGCACCAGCGTTTTCCCAGTAGCAGTTTTGTGCAGCTAATTTCACTTCAGAATCTTTTAGGTTCCAAGCTAAAGGAGCTAAGAATAATGCTGGAGATCCAATCACAGCGTCAACAACGTCGTTTGATGGAACAGCATTTTTGACTGCTTCTGCAAAGCTTTGTGCTTCGCTTAAAGTTTTGTTCATTTTCCAGTTACCAGCGATAATTGGTTTGCGCATGAAAAGCACATCCTTTTCTTTTTTTAAAAATATTGTCTTTTAAACTGATTATTTATCGTTAATAGAAGCTAAACCTGGTAAAGTTTTGCCTTCTAATAATTCTAAACTTGCTCCGCCACCTGTTGAGATGTGAGAGAATTTGTTTTCGTAGCCTAATTGAATTGCTGCAGCAGCAGAGTCCCCGCCACCGATGATTGTTGTTGCGTCTTCTAAATTAGCAATCGCTTCACAAACACCAATTGTTCCTTTGGCAAAGTTACTCATTTCAAATACGCCCATTGGACCATTCCAAACAACTGTTTTCGCACCTTGTAATTCGTTAGCGAATAATTCAATTGTTTTTTCACCGATATCCAAGCCTTCTTCATCATCTGGGATTTCAGTTGAAGGAACCGTGTGGAAAGGAGCGTCATTGCTGAACTCTTTAGAGACAACTGTATCAACCGGTAAAACTAATTTGTCGCCAGCTTTTTCCATTAAGCTTTTCGCTAAGTCCACTTTATCTTCTTCAAGTAAAGATAAACCAACACTATAGCCTTGTGCTTTCATGAATGTGTAAGCCATACCGCCACCGATTAAAATTTTGTCGGCTTTTTCAATTAGGTTTTCAATGACAGCGATTTTGTCAGAAACTTTTGCGCCACCCAAGATTGCTACGAATGGACGTTTTGGATTTTCAACAGCTTCGCCGATGAATTTAATTTCTTTTTCCATTAAGAAACCAGCAACTGTTGGGATACCAGTTGAAGCAATTCCAACGTTTGAGGCATGTGCACGGTGTGCAGTACCAAAAGCATCATTGACAAATACATCGCCTAAAGAAGCCCAGTATTTACCCAATTCAGCGTCATTGCCGCTTTCTTTTTTGCCGTCAACATCTTCAAAACGAGTGTTTTCAAATACTAAAACGTCGCCGTCTTTCATATTGTTAACAGCGTCTTCTAATTCTTTACCACGTGTTTCTGGAACAAAAGTAACTGGTTGACCTAGTAATTCGCTTAAACGTTCAGCCACTGGTTTTAATGATTTGCCAGCTTTGTCTTCTTCTGTTTTTACACGACCTAAATGAGAGAAAAGAATTGCTTTTCCGCCATTTTCAATCACGTATTTGATTGTTGGTAAAGCCGCTACGATACGATTATCGTTTGTGATCACGCCATCTTTTAACGGAACGTTAAAGTCAACACGGACAAGGACTTTTTTGTCTTTTAAATCTACATCTTTAATTGTCTTTTTAGCCATGAGTAGACCTCCTGTATTGTCAATTTTAGGATTTTTCTTTTTTAAAAAAAGAAAGCGGAGAAGCGCGTTGCTTCCCCGCTTATTATTTCACAATTGTTCAAATTTCACTAATGATAAGAATAAATCTTATAAGTTAGCGAAGTATTCTAAAGTACGAACTAATTGAGCAGTGTATGACATTTCGTTGTCATACCAAGCAACAGTTTTAACTAATTGTTTGTCGCCAACTGTCATAACTTTTGTTTGAGTTGCATCGAATAATGAACCGTAAGTCATACCTACGATATCAGAAGAAACGATTTCGTCTGTGTTATAACCATAAGATTCGTTAGCAGCTTTTTCCATTACTGCATTCACTTCATCAACAGTAACTTCTTTGTCTAATACAGTAACTAATTCAGTTAATGAACCAGTAGCTACAGGAACACGTTGAGCAGCGCCATCTAATTTACCGTTCAATTCTGGGATTACTAAGCCGATTGCTTTAGCAGCACCAGTTGAGTTAGGTACGATGTTTGCAGCAGCAGCGCGCGCACGACGGAAGTCGCCTTTAGGATGTGGTCCGTCTAATGTCATTTGGTCACCTGTGTAAGCGTGGATAGTTGTCATTAAACCTTCAACAACACCAAAGTTGTCATGTAAAGCTTTAGCCATTGGAGCTAAGCAGTTTGTAGTACAAGAAGCGCCTGAAATTACAGTTTCTTCTCCAGTTAATGTTTCATGGTTTGTGTTGTAAACGATTGTTGGTACATCGTTACCACCAGGAGCTGAAATAACTACACGTTTTGCACCAGCAGTTAAATGTTTTTCAGCAGCTTCTTTAGAAGTAAAGAAACCAGTACATTCTAAAACGATGTCTACGCCTAATTCGCCCCATGGTAATTCTTCAGGGTTACGGTTAGCTAAAACTTTGATTTCTTTGCCGTTAACGTTGAATGAACCTTCGTGAACTTCAACTGTACCGTTGAAACGGCCTTGAGTTGTGTCATATTTTAACAAGTGTGCTAACATTTTAGCATCTGTTAAGTCGTTGATTGCAACTACTTCGATTCCTTCTACATCTTGGATACGACGGAAAGCTAAGCGTCCGATACGTCCAAATCCATTAATACCTACTTTAACTGTCATTAAAGATTTCCTCCTTATGAAAATCAAAAATTTTTTATTTTAAAGGGTTACCCCTTTTAAAATCTCGTTTGCGGCAGCTTCATCTGTGATGAGCCACGTTTGTTTTGGTGCATTTTTCATATATGCGCGAATGGCTTTGGCTTTCGTTTTGCCGCCCGCAATTGCGACGACATAAGGAATTTCTTGTAAGTTTTTTAATTGAAGGCCAATTCGTGGAATTTTATAGACCACTTTTCCTTCTTCATCAAAGAAATAACCAAACGATTCTGCCACGGCATTTTTTTGTTTGAGCATAACCATTTCGTCATCAGACATTTTTCGGCGTGCCGCCATGTGCAACGCTCGACCAATACTGTGCACCACACAGTTGGCATGACTAATTAACGTAAGAACTTCTTGAATCGAGGGTTCTTGTAATAAGCTATTATACGTTTCACGACTCAATTGTTCTGGGACATATAACGCCCGGTAGTTACCACCCGTTTTGTTGGCCATTACAGCACTAATTGAATTGGCTTGGACAGAAACTGCTTCACCAATCCCTCCTCTGGCTGGAACAAACAAATTATGACGTTTTTCAGTTTCTAGTGATCCCATATTTTCGGCCACCATGGCCATTGTTGTCCCACCCATAACCGCAATTGTATTCTCACCATTTGGTAAGAGTAAATTCAGCGTATTGGTTAAGACATCTCCAAAGTCCGAAAGAACTTTCTTTTGGATATCACTATCTCCTGCAACAACGATACAACGTTGAATGCCAAAGTACTGTGTCATTTCTTTTTCGATTTGGTGCATACCAAGCAATTGATTCATGACTAATTCTAAGCCTTGGTAGACTTCCAAACCGCGTTCTGTTAATGTCATCCCGCTTTTTGAAGGTTCAATCAGGTTGAGCTGCTTTAAAACATCTGTTTCTGTACGCAAGACTCGCTCTGTAATTCCCATCGTTTCTGATAAACTTCTACGTCCAATAGGTTGCATCCAATAAATATTGCGAAGAATTTGGAATCTTTCTTGTAATACATCGAGCATATCTGGAGCAACTGCTTCAATCATTTTAAATTCTTTTAACATGATGCGCTCCTTTTGTGGGTCGAAATATGTCCAAGTAAGACTGAAAACGACCTATGAACTTTAAAAAAATAGAATTGATGTTCGTTTTTCCTACTATTTATTCATAACAGTATTAAAAGTACTTATCAATTACACACTTAGTGTACCAGTTTTTTTGGGTCTTTTCAATAAAAATGATTCTTTTTTCATCGTTTTCTTTCAAATCCAAACAAAGCATTCGTTTGTGGGAAACAATAGCGACTTATTTCCGAATAATTAGATCTAATTAAACCAAAAGCAAAGGAATTCACGAACGTCTTTCAATTAACTTCTTGTTTAAATGGGAATTTCAGGTCCTCTCACAAAGCTTTTTTTACTTATTTTTCAAAAAAAGCAACGAAAGAATAGACACAGCCATTCTCTCGTTGCTTCATACCCTTTTATTTGTAATCTTCTTCGTAAAAACGTCCTAAAATTTTAACATTATCTGAGATGCTGACAAAGGCATTCGGATCACTTTCTTTCATGGCTGCTTCTAAACTTGGCAACTCAAAGCGTGTCACAATAGTTAGCAAAACAGTTTGGCGGTCGTGGCGATATGCCCCTTCCGCTTCATGAATAATTGTAATACCGCGGCGCATTTTCTTTTGAATCTCATCCACGACTCGATCTGGGTTTTTAGTGACAATCATAACTTGCATTTTCTTTTGCTTAGTATAAACAGCATCTGTGACCTTTCCACTTACAAAAATTGATAACGCACTGTAGAACATGTACTGCCAGCCAAATAAATAACCTGCAACGAAGACAATTAGTGCGTTAAAATAAATTGAAATCGAGCCAACGGAACGCCCCGTTTTTTTCCGAATGGTAATGCTTAGAATATCTAAGCCCCCAGAAGAAACCCCGTTTTTTAAGACAAAACCAATTCCTGATCCAGAAATCGCCCCACCAAAAATAGCACAGATAATTGGATCTTGGGTCATCACCGTTTGCGGAACAATATGCATAAATAATGAAGTTAAAGTCACGGTAATGAAAGTAAAAATTGTAAACTTCTTACCTATTTTTTTCCACGCAATAAAGAATAACGGCACGTTTAAAAGATACAATGTAATGGAGACAGGCACATTAAAACCGACAATTTTTGTTGAGAGGGTTGTTAAAATTTGTGCCAAGCCTGTTAAGCCACTGGAATAAATATTTCCTGGTTGATAGAAAAAGTTCATGGCAATTGATGCAAGAATAGCATAGACAATCGACACGGAAAATTTTGTTGTATAGTCATGAACTGGCAGTCCGTCATAAATTTTTTTCATAAATAATAGCCTCGTTTCAGGTTTTCAATAAATTACATTTCTTTTCATATTATACGTGGTTTACCGAGAGAAAAAAAGAGATTCCTATAATAATTACGGAAGATTCATCAAATGTTTATAGAAATGAAAAAAGAACGAAATCTTAACGATTTCGTTCTTGAGTTGTTTCATAATGGGCTCTTGGTCCACCAATATATTTAGGACGAGAATATAATGCTGTAACATGGGCCGCACCTAACGTTCGAATGCTCAAGCGAAGAGGAACTTGCACATGTTTTACATGCATACCGATAGATGTATCGCCAATGTCAATCCCTGCTTGAGCAACAATATGCTCCACTTCCACAGGTTCATCAAATTTTTCAAAGGCAGCCACTGAACAAGAACCGCCAGCATGTAATTGCGGTACTACAGAGACAATTTCAAAGCCTTTTTCTTCAGCCACACGACGTTCCATCGCTAAAGCACGATTAATATGTTCGCATCCTTGGACAGCCAAAGAGATGCCTTTTTTGTCTAATTGTTCAATTAAGGTTGAGACAATCCATTGTCCTACTTCGGCACTGGAATTTTTACCAATGACGCCACCTACTACCTCACTGGTGGTACAACCCAAAACGAATAGGTCCCCTTTTTTTAAATTCCCTGCTGTAATGACTTCTTCTGTAATTGTCACTAACTGTTCTTTTAACATTTTTTCATCGATAGTCATTTGTTCATCCTTCTTTCTTCTAAACGACCATTTTTTGGTAACACACGTTTTAATGTTTGACTAAGGGGCAATGCTACAATCACCCCAAATAAGGATTGAATGATATTCCCTGGTAAAGAGGCAATCCCCGCACCCACGCCATAAAGCCAGCTAGTCGCTAAAGCATACCCGCTAATCATGAGGAGACTAGCTAAAAGTAATCCTAGCGTTTGCATCTTTTTATTTTTATTAAAGAAGTGCCCTGCTAACCAACCTTGTCCGCCATGAATCAATAACGAAAAAACGAACCATTGTGGATAGCCTGACAATAAATCAATTAAACCACCGCTTAAAGCTCCGACTGTCAAGCCACCAATCGGACCAAAAAGTAAACTAGCAATGTAAATCCCTGCATCCGCCAATGTAACAAAGCCATTTGTTGCTGGGACGGGGATAATAAAGACCATTGACACAGCCACTGTTAAAGCGGTAATTACTGCATATAGACTAATTTTTCTTGTCATTATCCGCCACACCTCCTGCTAGTAATCCTTCATGCCACACACTTCCAAAAGCTGCATTTAGCTGGACCCCAGAAACAATGGCTTCATGAACGTATGTTTTTGCTAAATCAACTGCTTCAATTAACGGATATCCTTTAACTAAATTCGCACCAATTGCAGAGGCAAATGAACAACCAGCGCCATCAATGGTGTGGGCCATTACTTTTTCTTTGACCAATTGAATATGTTGTTGTCCATCATAAAAAAAGTCACGTGCTTCTTGGCCAAGCCAACGATTACCACCTTTAATCACCACCGTTGCCGCTCCTAAAGAGTTTAACTCTTCCGCCGCTTGTTGGACTTCTTCAACGGTTGTTAATTTTCTGCCAATGAGTAATTCTGCTTCTTTTAAATTAGGCGTTATAATCGTTGCGAATGGAAAAAGTTTTTCAATCAATAACTGCATGTATCTTTTTTCATAAACTGAAGTCGTTTCTTTAAAAGCCAAGACAGGATCCAACACCACCGGCAGACCTGCGTGCTTTTTCAAAAAGGTTGCAATTTGTAACATACTTTCTTCACTGTGAATCAAGCCAATCTTGATGCCGTCTAAACTCCCGGCAGGTATGGAAGCGAGTTGCTCTTTCACCAAAGAAGTCTCAAGGTCATGAATCTGAAAATGATTCTTAGGGGCTGTAGCAAGGCAAGTTAAAGTTGATAAGCCAAAGACTTGATGATTTTCAAACGTTTTTAAATCTGTTTGAATCCCGCCACCTGAAAAAGGATCGGAACCGCCAATTGTTAAAATTATTTTTGTCATTTGTTTCGCTCCTTTATGCACTCAGTTATCATACAAAGTTTTCTAAAAAGAAAAAACAGCCAATTGGCAGATTTTTAGCTCAGCCACTTTTTAAGTCTTTCGTTATCTTTTTCCTTCCCAAAGAAAGAGTGACCTCATCCGTCAATGAAGTCACTCTTTCTTTGGATTTAACATTTATTCGTCAATGGCTGTTACATCAATGTTTAATTCAAACAATTGTAATGGAGAAACTAAACTTGGTGCGTTGTTCATTGGGTCAATTGCTTTCCCGTTTTTAGGGAAGGCAATCACTTCACGAATATTTTCTTCCCCAGCCAATAGCATTGCTAAGCGGTCTAGCCCTAAAGCAATCCCTCCATGTGGCGGGAAGCCATAATCTAATGCGTCTAGCAAGAAACCAAATTGGTCTTGTGCTTCTTCTTTTGTAAAACCTAACGTTTCAAACATTTTTTCTTGTAATTCTTGTGTATGAATCCGTAATGAGCCGCCACCTAATTCGTAGCCGTTTAAGACAACATCGTAAGCTTCCGCATACACAGAGGCTGGGTCTGTTGCTAAGCGGTCCACATCCTCTGCTTTTGGTTGTGTAAATGGATGATGAGCAGAAACATAGCGACCAGCTTCTTCATCATATTCAAACAACGGCCAATCCACAATCCACAAGAAATTGAATTTCGATTCATCAATTAAACCTAATTCTTTACCTAAACGTGTACGTACCGCACCTAAAGCAGCGGCTACGATTTCAGGTTTATCGGCACCAAACATTAAAATATCACCGACTTCTGCATTGGTAGCAGCAATTAATTCATCACTAACTTCTGTTAAGAATTTAGCAATCGGTCCTTTTAAGCCATCTTCTTCAACTTTTAACCAAGCTAAGCCTTTTGCACCAAATTGACTCACATACTTACCTAAGTTATCCATATCTTTACGAGAATACTTATCTGCGGCGCCTTTTGCATTTAAAGCCTTCACATGTCCGCCATTTTCCAACGCTGCTTGGAAAACTTTGAAGTCTACGTCTTTCACTACATCTGCAACATCAATTAATTCCATAGCAAAACGAGTGTCGGGTTTATCGCTACCATAGCGTGCCATCGCTTCGTCATAGCTCATTCGTGGAAACGGAACAGAAATCTCAATTCCTTTTGTCTCTTTCATCACTTCAGCCAACATATTTTCTGTATATGTTTGAATTTCTTCTGGTGTTAAAAAGGTCGTTTCGATATCGATTTGTGTAAATTCTGGCTGACGGTCGCCTCGTAAATCTTCATCACGGAAACAACGAACGATTTGGTAATAGCGATCGAAGCCTGCCCCCATTAATAATTGTTTAAAGAGTTGTGGTGATTGTGGTAAAGCATAAAAATGACCGGCATGGACACGAGAAGGAACCAAATAATCGCGAGCGCCTTCTGGTGTTGATTTGCCTAAATAAGGAGTTTCAATGTCTAAAAAGTCATGATTATCTAAATAGTGACGGATTGTTTTCGTTACTTGGTGACGTAATTTAATGTTGTTTGTCATTGATGGACGACGTAAATCTAAATAACGATATTTCATGCGCAATTCGTCATTAACGTTATTGTCATCTTCAATGGTAAATGGCGTTGTTTTCGCAGTATTTAAAATCGTAATGTCAGTCGCCATCACTTCAAACTCGCCAGTTTTCATTTTGGGATTAATCGCTTCTTTATCACGATAAACGACTTGACCTTTAACTTCGATGACGTATTCACTACGACATTTATCAGCAATTTCCCATGCTTCTTTTGACTTTTCTGGGTTAAAGACCACTTGGACGATTCCTTCACGGTCACGTAAATCAATAAAGATAACGCCTCCTAAGTCACGACGTTTTTGAACCCATCCTTTTAATACAACTTCTTTTTCAATAAATTCGGCAGATACATTGCCGCAATAGGTTGTGCGTTTTGCCATTTCTCAATCTCTCCTTTTTATTCTTCAATCATTTTTGTCATCATTTCGTCATACACTTCATCAAATGAATCATGAATAGCACTTAACGGGAAGGCTTTTTCTTCGCGTGTTGCCATTGATTTTACGTTGACAATGCCTTCATTCAATTCATTTTCACCGATTGTTAAAACTAATTTTGCTTGTAATTTATCGGCCGTTTTAAATTGCGCTTTTGGTTTGCGATTCATATAATCACGATCAGCTGAGAAACCAAAGTTACGAATGCTTTGAACAAGTTGCAAAGCTGCGACGTTGGTTTCTGAACCAATGCCAACCACATATGCGTCTAATTCAGATAACGCTGGAATCACAACTTCTTCAGCTTCCATTGTTAACAACACTCGCTCAATGCCCATACCAAAACCAAAACCTGGTGTGTCTGGGCCGCCTAATTCTTCAACTAAACCATTGTATCGGCCTCCTGCACAAATAGTTGATTGCGCACCCATTTTAGGCGTTTCACTCATAATCTCAAAAATTGTGTGTGTGTAATAATCCAGTCCGCGAACCATATTACTATCAATTTCATAAGGAATTTCTAGTAAATCTAACATATCAGTTACTGCTTCAAAATGTGCTTTAGATGGTTCATTTAAATAATCTAAAATGGAGGGTGCTTCTGCGACAATCACCTTGTCTTTTTTATCTTTGCTGTCTAACACCCGCAATGGATTTTCATGTAAGCGACGCTGTGAATCCTCGCTTAATTCTGCCATATGGGGCTCTAAATAATCGATTAATGCTTGACGGTACGTAGCACGTGTTTCTTTATCCCCCAAGGAATTAATAACTAATTTGATTTGTTGGATGCCTAATTGTTTGAAGAAGTCCAAAGCCATAGCCATGATTTCAACATCCAATGCTGGGTTTTCACTACCAAATGCTTCCACACCAATTTGATGGAATTGACGCAAACGACCAGCTTGTGGGCGTTCATAGCGGAACATCGGCCCCATGTAATAGGTTTTATATGGTTTCGTATATTCTGGACCATATAATTTATTTTCAACGAAGGCCCGAACAATTGGCGCTGTCCCCTCAGGACGTAGCGTCACGTGACGGTCTCCTTTATCATAAAAATCATACATTTCTTTTGAAACAATATCTGTAGTATCGCCAACACTGCGAGATATCACTTCATAATGTTCAAAAATCGGGGTTCTGATTTCTTGGTATTGATAATCTTTAAAAATCAAACGAGCTGTTTCTTCCACAAATTGCCATTTTTCAGAAGTTCCTGGCAAAATATCGTTTGTTCCTTTTGGTTTTTGATAACTCATTGTCTTTCTCTCCTTCTATCATTCCACAAAAATGTGTGCGCCATTTTCTTTTTTCTAAAAATGAAAAAAGCCCTTGTATGTTGAACATACAAGGGCGTAAAAGTCTCTTTTACACGGTACCACCTAGTTTTGAAAGATTTTACTCTTTCCTCAACGATTAACGCTCGTAACGGGACGGCTTTTCTTCCGTCCATCTCCAGAATGTCTTTCACTTTCACTGTTGAAGTTGCTCTCAGCCACGGCAACTCTCTCTTCGCAGACAGATGAAACTTACTCGTTCCTTCGTAGATTTTTAATATTATCTATAAACTACTAAAGTTCTCTTAGAAAGTCAAGGGGTTCCGACAGGAAAATCAATTATTTTTCTCGTGTATCAATCACAATGGTCACTGGACCATCATTGGTCAACGACACTTGCATATCCGCGCCAAATTCTCCTGTGGCTACCGCTATTCCTTCTGCTTCTAATTGTTGATTAAATAATTCATACAAAGGAATCGCCACATCTGGACGAGCCGCTTCAATAAAACTGGGACGATTGCCTTTTTTAGTTTTTGCATAGAGGGTAAATTGAGAGATACTCAGAATTGATCCTTCAATCTCTTGAATGCTGCGATTCATTTTTCCTTCGTCATCTTCAAAAACACGTAATTTACTAATTTTGCCAACAACATAAGCCACATCTTCTGGCGTGTCTTCTTGATGAATGCCCACCAGCACCATGAAGCCTTGTTTGATTTGTCCCACTATCTGCTCTTCTATCGCAACTTGTGCTTGACTGACTCTTTGAATAACTACTTTCATCTTTTTTGCCTCACTTTTAACACTTACCCATTGGTTCGACGAACACTATAAACATCTGGTACACTTTTAATTTTGTCAACGATGGTTTTTAAATGAGAAAGGTTTTGAATTTTCACAGTAACATGAATCTGGGCCATCTTATCTTTGGATGGACGAGCTTCAACGCCGACTAAATTTTTTGTCATCGAACTAATGACTTGTAAAACATCACTTAGTAAGCCACTACGATCATAGCCGTAAATCTCCAAATCGGCAGCGTATTCTTTGCGACTGTGCTCGGTATCTTCCCACTCAACTTCAATTAGACGTTGTGCTAATTCTTCTTGATGTTGTACGTTAGGACAGTCCGCACGATGAATTGAAACGCCCCGTCCTTTGGTAATGTAACCAACGATTTCATCACCAGGCACTGGATTACAACAGCGGCTTAAACGAATCAATAGGTTGCCCACCCCTTGAATCACGATGCCGCCTTCATGACGAACTTTCATTTTTTCTGATTCTTTTTTAGCTGGCTGATTTAACAACTCTTCTGCTTCTTGACGTTGGCGTTCCAACTCTTGTTCGCGGCGTTCTTTTTCTGTTAAACGATTGCACACTACTTGCGCACTTACTTCGCCATAACCTACTGCCGCAAATAAATCATCTTCCGTTTGAAATTTAAATTTATCTAACACTTCCGCCATTTTATTCTTCGTTAAAAATTCTTTTGGTGTAAAGCCGATTTCTGTCATGTATTTAATGACAGCATCATGCCCTTTAATAATATTATCTTCACGGTCTTGTTCTTTAAAGAAACGTTTGATTTTATTTTTAGCTTTACTTGTTTTAACCATTTTCAACCAGTCGCGACTAGGTCCGAAAGAATTCGGTGATGTTAGGACTTCAATAATATCCCCATTTTTTAGGACATAGTCTAACTGTACCATTTTGCCGTTGACCTTCGCACCGGTTGTTTTATTCCCAATTTCAGTATGAATGCTGTAGGCAAAATCTAGTGGTCCGGAGCCTTTTGGCAGTTCGGTTACATCTCCGCTTGGCGTAAAGACATAGACTTTGTCGCTAAAAATGTCTTCTTTCACACCTTGCATAAATTCAGAAGCATCATAGCTTTCATCTTGTAATTCAATAATTTCATGGAACCAATCGACTTGCTTCGTCAGTTCATCTGTTTCAATTTTTTCCGCTTTGCCTTCTTTATAGGCCCAGTGAGCCGCCACCCCAAATTCGGCGATTTGGTGCATCTCATGGGTCCGAATTTGGACCTCTACTGGATTCCCTTTTGGCCCAATAACTGTCGTATGGATAGATTGATACATATTCGCTTTTGGCATAGCAATATAATCTTTAAAGCGACCTGGCATTGGTGTCCAACGTGTATGAATCGCCCCTAACACGGCATAGCAATCTTTAATGGAATCGACAATAACACGAATCGCTAATAAGTCATAGATTTCATTAAACTGTTTCTTTTGGTCCTTCATTTTACGATAGATTGAATAAATATGTTTTGGTCGACCATATATTTCTGCGTAAATTTCTAAATCTTCCGTAGCTAAACGAATATCTTCGACTGCTTCTGCCACATAAGCTTCACGTTCATCGCGTTTGCTTTGCATCAAATTAACAATTCGATAGTATTGGTTGGGGTTAATATAACGTAAGGCCGTATCTTCTAATTCCCATTTAATTCGACTAATCCCTAAGCGATGTGCTAAAGGCGCATAAATTTCTAAAGTTTCTTGTGCAATCCGTCGTTGCTTATCTTCACGTAAATGTTTTAATGTGCGCATATTGTGCAAACGATCGGCTAGTTTCACCATAATAACCCGTAAATCTTGCGCCATTGCCAATAACATTTTTCGATGATTTTCAGCTAATTGTTCTTCATGAGATTTATATTTAATTTTTCCTAGTTTCGTTACGCCATCGACTAACATTGCGATGTCTTCGCCAAATTCTTCTTTTAAATCGTCCAGTGTTACGTCCGTATCTTCGACAACATCATGTAAAAATCCTGTTGCTACAGTATGGGGATCCATATGTAATTCAGCCAGAATGCCTGCCACTTGAATCGGATGGATGATGTAAGGTTCACCTGATTGTCGGACTTGACCTTCGTGTGCTTTTTCAGCATAAGTTAATGCTTTTTGAACCAACTCAACATGTTCTGGTCCCATATAGGTACTTACAATTTTGATGACCGCTGGGCCTGTCAGTATTTCTTCTTTTGGCATGGTATTCACTCCTCTATGAAGGTGACCTTTGGATAAAGAACACTTCGTTCACGTTTTATCTATTTTAATAAAAAAGAAAAGTACCACTTGAAACAGTAGCACTTTCAACAACTCTATTATACTAAATTTCCCTTAAATTTCAATCACTGTCGCTTTTTTACTCTCTGTTTATTCAAAGAGAATGCCTACAAGAATTTTACAGGCGGGCTTTCGTTTAATTTAAAAGTTCCATTTGGTAGCTAACTGCACTTAAAAGATACAATGGTGCTGTTTCTGCTCGTAAAATTCTCGGACCCAACCCGCAAAGTTTCGCCCCAGCCTGCAGAAATTGTTCAATTTCTTGCGGTGCAAAGCCACCTTCAGGTCCAAAGAGCACACACAAACGTGCGCCTGGCTGGCAAGTGGATAATACTTGTGCTAATTGACTTTTTTCTCCTTGTTTTGCTGATTCTTCATACGCAACCAAGACTGTGTCATATGAGTCAAATTGCGCAATGATTTCTTGTGTTTTTTCCACCAAAGAAACATTTGGTGTCTGCTGCCGATGCGATTGCTCCGCCGCTTCTGTGGCAATTTTTTGTAATCTTTTTTCTTTGGCTGCTCTTTTTTTGTGGTCCCATTTGACAACGGAAGTTTTCGCAGGAAAGCCGATAAACTGATTGCCACCTAGCTCCGTGCCTTTTTGAACAATCCATTCTAACTTGTCCCCTTTTGGTAACCCACACGCAATCGTCACTTCAATTGGCAATTCTTTGTCCATTTCTTCTTTACTAATTTCTTTAAAGTAAACAGATGTTGAATCAATTTCCACAATCTCAGCTAAAATGGCAGTTTTATTTTGAAATACTAAATAACAACGATCATTCGGCGTCATCCGCATAACTCGCACAATATGATGATAGTTTTCATCTGCGACTTTATACAAATCTTTTTCTTGATAATCTTCTTTCATGAAATACCGTTGCATTTTACTCTTCCTCTGGTTTCTTCAAGATAATCGCATACCAATCGCCTTGATTAAAGAGTTGGTCCACCACAAAACCGACTTTCGTTAGTGCTTCTAAAACCATCGCTTTTTTATCTTCAATAATTCCAGAAATAATGAAGGTACCGTCTTGTTTTAGCAAGCGCCAAGCATCTTCAATCATTAACACAATAATATCTGCCAAAATATTTGCGACGATTACATCAGCAGAATGGTCAATCCCTTTTAATAAATCATTGGCTGACACATGAACATCGGCCGCAATGGGATTTAAATCCATATTTTCTTTTGCCGCTGCAACTGCTACTTCATCTAAATCATATGCGTAGACGTCTTTAGCCCCTAAATAGCGACTTGCAATACTCAAAACACCAGAGCCCGTTCCTACATCTAGAACTGTTTCGCCACCACGTAAAACAGTTTCTAAAGCTTGCAAGGTTAAACGAGTCGTTGGATGCGTGCCTGTACCGAAAGCCATACCCGGATCCAATGTGATAATTTTTTCTGCTTCATCTTGCGCGTGATAGGCTTCCCAACTTGGCACAATCGTTAAGAATCGTGTGACACGGACAGGATGATAATATTTTTTCCAAGCAGTTGCCCAGTCGCTTTCTGCTACTTCACTAATTGTCATTTCGTTTTTACCAATGGATAAGCCGTACTCAGGCAAGCGTAAAATATTTTCTTTCATAAATGGTAAAATTTCTGGTAAGAAGGTTGTTTCAGGAAAATAAGCCATCACAATCGCCCCTGCTTTAATGTGGGTGAATTGCTCTTTATCTAAAATTTCCCCATACAGATCACTTTCAAAATTTTCAATGTCCAACGCATCTTCAATGGCCACGCCACTTGCGCCAGCTTCCATCATAATGTTTGAAATTGCTTCAACTGCTTCGCTAGCCGTTTCTACTTTTACTTCTGTCCACTTCATGTTCTCACCTCTAAATTAATAACTTGGATACGCAATCCATTGTTCTTTTTCTGTTTCTGCCACTTTTTTAATCATCGCTTCAAAATCTGCTGACTCCCAATGCAATTCAAAAACTTCCGCTGTTTCATCTGATAAAAAGTCTAACAAATCACTTTGTCCTTCATCTAAAACCACTTTTAAATAGTGAATGAATCCGTCTAAAACTGCTTTGCGTAGCCCTTTTTTTCCTTCATAAGGAATTGTGACTAAATACTCTTCGTCATCAACGACTGACTTTTGCGGATTGTAAAATAACAAACCATCTTCAAATTCAATGAATTCTTCTTCTGAAAGCGTACCATCAACATCATCAATCGCCACTTGTTCATTGTTTTCTGCATATAAACGAACAATGACTTCGATGGTATGGTTTTTGCGATCCCAATCAAGGCCTACTTCGTAATCTGCTAAGTGTTTTTCAAGTTGTTCCTCTAAGTATGTGAGCATTGTTGCTTTTTTCATTTTCTTCATCCTTCCAGCCAAAATCTATTTGGTCTACTGCTGTTCTTTTTTGTTTAGAAATATATGGATTGCCAGCCACGACGTATCTTAAAGGCAACTCTGTCCAACGACCTTTATTGGGAATCCCAATTCGTGGTAGTGCCTCAATTTTTTTCGGAAATTTTCGTTTTTCTGGCACGAGCCGTAACGAACTAGAAAAAATCGACTGCCCATATAATTGCTTATCAATTTCTAAGGCTGCAACTAATTTACCTGGTCCATTGGTCAATTCCACGCCTTGACGTCCTTGGCGATTTTCAATCATTTTGTCAACACCTTCAACAGGTTCAATCGCACGGATCATCACCCCTTGTGGTTTGCCTTGTTCTTGTGTCACCATATTTAAAATTAAATGCGTGTGCATAGTATATAAATAAATCGTGCCTGGTTTGTCATACATGGCTTGTAAGCGTGGCGTTTTTCTCAAGCCAAAGCTATGGGCCGCCTCATCATCAGGACCTAAATAAGCTTCTGCATCCACAATGTACCCACCTAAAACGCCTGTTGCTGTTTCGTGCTCTAAATACATCCCTAACAAGTATTGTGCCACTTCTTCAGTTGTTTTTGTGTTAAAGATATTTATCGTTTCTTTCATTTCTTTCACCACTCCCTATCATACACGAAACCTTCCGCTATATCCATCTAAAACCCAAAAAACCACCAAAAAGCGAATGTACGTTCTTTATGTTATAATAAGATGATTATGAAAAAGGAGGTCCTTTTATGCAACAACCTTTAGCCTATCGAATGCGACCTCGTCACTTAGACGAAGTAGTTGGTCAACAACATTTAGTCGGCCCTGGTAAAATTATTCGTCGGATGGTCGAAGCCAAAATGCTTTCATCGATGATTCTTTATGGGCCGCCTGGTACTGGTAAAACCAGTATTGCCAGCGCAATCGCTGGTTCAACAAATTATGCCTTTCGCATGTTGAACGCGGCCACAGACACCAAAAAAGATTTACAAATCGTTGCTGAAGAAGCCAAAATGAGTGGCACAGTGATTTTACTGCTTGATGAAATTCACCGATTAGATAAAACAAAACAAGATTTTTTGCTCCCTCATTTAGAAAACGGACGAATTATTATGATTGGAGCCACTACCGAAAATCCATATATCACAATTAATCCTGCGATTCGTAGTCGCACGCAAATTTTTGAAGTAAAGCCTTTAACAGAAACAGACATTCAGCAAGCGATTCAAGAAGCCTTAACCGATAGCACACGTGGCTTAGGCGATTATCCCGTCCACTTAGAAGAAAAAGCATTACAACATTTGACACGCGCAACGAACGGTGACTTACGTAGTGCGCTAAATGGACTAGAATTAGCTGTTAAATCAACATCCAAAAATGAACAAGGCGAAATTAAGATCACCTTACCGATTATTGAAGAGTGCGTGCAACGAAAAGCCTTAACCCATGATAAAGATGGCGATGCCCATTATGACGTGATTTCCGCTTTCCAAAAGTCGATCCGAGGAAGCGATGTAGATGCTGCACTTCATTATTTGGGTCGCTTAGTTGAAGCAGGTGATTTACCGATTATTTGTCGTCGTTTAATGGTCATTGCTTACGAGGATATCGGTCTTGGGAATCCTGCGGCCGCCGCTCGGACAGTCACCGCTGTTCAAGCCGCCGAAAAGCTAGGGTTTCCAGAAGCTAGGATTCCTCTAGCTAGTGTCGTCATTGATTTATGTTTATCGCCAAAATCAAATTCTGCAGTCACAGCGATTGATGCTGCTTTGGCAGATATTCGACAAGGCTCTGTGGGAGACGTTCCTGATCATTTGCGTGATGCCCACTATGCTGGAGCCAAAGAATTAAACCGTGGTATTGGTTATCAATACCCACATAATTTTGAAAACGGTTGGGTCAATCAGCAATACTTACCTGACAAATTAAAAGAGGCACGTTATTACGAGCCGATTGATATTGGTAAATATGAACAAGCCTTACATCAGCAACTCAAGCGTATCCAAGAATGGAAACAGAAAAAATAACAAAATAATACGCTTTCAAAAAAAGAAACAATCTCGTTGCCGATTTTGAGAGAGTATGCTATTATAAAGATGGTAAATCTGTGATGTACGCGTTGTCCTTTCACTGTGTTGACCGAACATTTTTATTGATATCTAGGGATCCTGCTTGTATCAAAGTTGGTAACATGCCTTTTCTTTTGGTAGTTCAATACTGCGATCGAGGAACCCACCTGCTTATCTTGCGGGTTCAATACTCTAGGACGATTACCGGCATCGACGGATTTTACCATTTTTATGAAGATTTCTAAACAATTTGCTCTGGCAAGTTGTTTTTTTTTGGAGGACAAGATGATTCGTATACTCGTACTATTACTCGCCGTTGTCACAGGCGTAGCCAGTTATTATTTGATGAAGAAAAGTGCAGCTTTTTTACCACTCTTAAAAAAAGAAACTGCAACAGAAAGTCAACAGTTTATCGAACGTTTTGGGCGTTATTACTTGATTATCGCCATTCTAGGTGTTCTAGCGGCTATTTTTAATCGCCCGTTATTGTCAATTGGTTTTATCTTTTTTGTTTTATTACTTTCAACGTTGTTTAGTTTAACTTTTGCAAAAAAAATGTCATAAAAGACGATGAATTTAAAGAGCGTGGGACAAAAATCACTTTGGATTTTTGCTCCACGCTCAAAAACTGATAAACGGCGGGAACAGAAGCAACAACTTCTAAGAGCTAAAGCTCTAAGAGTTGAAGGTCCTTCGGAAATAAGCCGGAATTGTTGAGAATCACGAAGAACGTAGTGTTTCGATGATGAACAATACCTACTTGGTCTCCAAAAATTAAAGAACAATTTTCGGAAATCCCTTCTTATTGCTGAGAAACACTATTTGCAAAGCAAATAGATGTTAAACAGTACCTACTTGGTTCTCGGAGTTAAACGCTTCTATCCCGACCTCTTTTTTTACAAAAAAATGCCAATATTCAGAAAAAAAGAAGCGGTTTCAGTTTCTTTTTTTCTTTATTTGTTTTACAATTATTATAGAAACAATTAATGATTTTTTTTACGCTGAAAGGAGCGGTTATTATGTTACAACAATATCAAAAAATTATGATAGCAATCGATGGTTCTGACGAAGCAGACTTAGCCTTTAAAAAAGCGGTCAACGTCGCTAAACGAAACGATGCTGAATTACTATTAGCACATGTTGTTGATACGCGCTCTTTCCAATCAGTGTCCTCTTTTGATGGTGCGCTAGCAGAAGAAGCAATGTCAATGGCAAAAGAAACCTTAGACACCTACCAACAACAAGCGGTGGATATGGGACAAACAAAAGTCTCTAGCGTTCTAGCCTATGGTTCTCCTAAGAACATTATTGCCAAAGAATTACCAAAAGAATACAACATTGATTTAATTATGTTAGGAGCAACTGGATTAAATGCCGTTGAGCGTTTATTTATTGGCTCTGTCTCTGAATCAGTTATCCGTAACGCTAGTTGCGATGTTCTCGTTGTACGGACGGATTTAGACAACAAATTACCAAAAAATGAAGAAAAATAAAAAATAAAAAGAAACTGAGCCAACTATCACTTTTGATAGTTGGCTCAGTTTTTTTCTTATTTACCTATTAAGCACACCTTGTGAGAGCGTCTCACAAGGTGTGTTCGTTTAATTATTTTAGACGTTCTACGTCACGGGCAATCATTAACTCTTCGTCAGTTGGTACTAATAGAAGCTTGATTTTTGAATCATCAGTTGAGATAACTGCTTCTTCACCGTGTACATTATTTTTGTCATCATCGATTTCACAACCAAACCAAGTCATGCCATCAATAATATCTTTACGAACGCCAACTGCATTTTCACCGATTCCAGCAGTAAAGACAATCGCATCAACGCCATTCATAACAGTGACATAGCTACCAATGTATTTACGAATACGATCGATAAAAATGTTGTATGCTGTTTGAACTTCAGGTTTATCTAAGTTTGATTGAATATCGCGCATGTCGCTTGATAAACCATTTGTTAAACCTAATAAACCAGATTTTTTGTTTAAAATATCAACCATGTCTTGTACATCAGTCAAGCCAAGTTTTGTCATTAAATAAGGCAATAGTGACGCATCAACATCCCCTGAACGAGTCCCCATTGTAACGCCAGCAAGAGGAGTGAAGCCCATTGATGTATCGACTGATTTACCACCATCAACTGCAGTGATTGAAGCACCATTTCCTAAGTGACAAGTGATAATTTTTAAGTCTTCAATTGGACGACCTAACATTTCTGCAGCACGTTGAGAGACATAACGATGACTTGTTCCATGTGCCCCATATTTACGTGCAGCAAATTTTTCATAATATTCACGCGGTACACTATATAAATAGTTGTGTTCTGGCATTGTTGTGTGGAACGACGTATCAAAGACTGCCACGCTAATGATTTCTGGTAAGATATGTTTAAATGCTTTAATTCCCATTGCATTCGCTGGGTTGTGTAAAGGTGCTAATTCAGATAAAGCTTCAATTTTTTCTAATACTTCGTCTGTAATAACAACAGAATCTTTAAATTCTTCTCCACCAGCAACTACACGGTGACCAACCCCAGTAATTTCATCATAAGAACCTAAAATGTTTAAGTCGATTAATTGGTCTAGTAACATTTTTACTGCCACTTCATGGTTATCAATATCAACAATTACTTCATATTTTTGTCCTTCACCATATTTAATTGTGAAGATAGAATCTTTTAAGCCAATACGTTCAACGATTCCTTTAGCGATCACTTCTTCATTTGGCATTTGGTATAATTGCCATTTTAAACTTGAACTACCTGCATTAATTGCAATTGTTTTAGACATAATTTTCTCCTCTTCGTTACTATTTTATTTTAAATTTGAAGCTTTCCAAGCTTCAAATTGTTTAAAGAACTCCGTTACTTTATTGATATCTTTCAAAGAGGCAAGTTTTGCTAACAAAACTTCCTTCACTTGCTCAGCATCTGCACCCTTGTTTTGAACAAGCAAGATACTTTTACGTGATTGTTCTGACTTAAACAATTCATCAGGTAACTGTATCATTCCTTGTAAATAGACATTTTTTGTCAACCAATTTTTAAAGAATTCACTTTGTTCAGTCTCTAAAATATTGGTCGGGATTAAGAATAAGCCAAACCCTGCTGGCTTCACGTATTTCATAGCTTGCTCCATTAATAAATGATGCGCATAACTATGGCCTTCCTCAGCAGCAGCAGCAAATCCCTTTGCTCGCTCATCATTTGGATAATAGCCAATCGGCAAGTCACTTAATGCTAAATCAACTGGATCCAATAACAAATCTTGCAATCCGTCTTGATGGAACAACTGAATATTGGCTTGTGACCAAGCATTGTTCACAGAAGATACTGCCAAAAGTGTTTCATCAATATCCACACCATAACCAGAAACTTTGTAACCAGCTGTTTCAAGGTTCAGCAGAACCGTTAACAGTAAATTTCCCATTCCTGAAGCAAGATCTAAAATTTTTAATGGCTCTGATTTATTTGTTAATTGTTCTACTAAATAAACAAACAAAAAGCCAATACCGTCTGGCGTCAATTGATGATTTGCTTGAAGCTGCTCTTTTCTCGTTCCTTTTAACAAAAGTAATTGGGACAAGCGTCGCACATCTTCAGGAGCTAAATCAATATTTTTAATCGTATGATACAGCGTTTCTAATTGTTTCACTGTCTCTGGATTAGGTACTCCGTCAAGTACTCGTACTTGAAAATCATCTAAAATATTTTCACCATTTTCAATATACGCATCTAAAAAAGAAGTATCCAATGACTGTTGCAATAACTGGATTGCTTGTTCCATTGGCTCGAAAGCCTCTTCAATTTTTTCTGGGAACAAATTAGCACCTCTATTCTATTCAAAATGTAACAACTTCCATACCTGTTTTATTTTAACGAAAAAAGAAAGAATAATCAATGCCTTTACTGTCTTTCTTCTAAAATCTAATAATTTGTAGAAAAACAACGCTATTCCAGCATTGTTTCCGCTTTTTTTTGATGAGAAACTCTCTCTTGATATTGGTATTTTCGACCAGATTTGTTTAATAAAACAGTTATTCTTAATTGTTCATTTTTATATGTATAATCGAGGGTTACTTGCTCGTACATGAGCTTTTCTTCTGTTTTTAACTTTCGTCTATTTTGTTTAATATCTGCAAGAAATAAATGAAGGATACTTTTCCCTGCATAGTATTCCTGGGTAGCTTGCGTAAATTTTTGTGTTAACTGACGTTCTTCTAGTAACTGAAGGGCGAGAAAACTCATCAAATAAACAAAGGCCATGGCCGTGAACAATAAGTTTCCTGAATATTTTTGCCTCATTAAAATTCTCCCTTTATCGGAAAAAAACTATCAAATGTTTTTCCAGAAGTAAAAGTAACTTCCAAAGTAAACGATTGTCCTTCATTTTTAAACTGTCCATTTTTGATACCAATTAACAGCGGTTGATAGCCTTTACCATTGACTCGCTTAATAATTTTATCTTCTTTGATTTGAATTGAAATAGTCTTGTTTGTTTCTGAGTCGAGGAAAGAAATCTCTTGAGCAGAGCCTGTTTGGAAAACAAGCTTTTGACATTCTTTTTCTAATTGAATTAAAAATATATGCCAGGATTTCGAATCATTGTTTTTCAAATATTGATTTCCGATAAAACTTTGTTGAATCATCAACTGAAACAATTGACACATACAACTTAAAACGACTAGTGCCACTAAACACTCTAACATCGTAAAACCCGCATATTTTTTATTGACCAATCAAAATCGCTCCTCTTGAATCTGTGACTTTAAGTATCCATCTTCCCTTGTTCTCCATCAAAGAAAATCGGTAAGTTTCTCCTTGATATATCCGCTCTTTGAAACGTAAATCACCCGTCTGCTCTAAAAATAAAATTGCTTCGTATCCTAGACGAGTGCGCGTTAATTCTTGCTCCCGTTGATAATTTTGCTGAATTAATTGTGTAATAGTCAGGGAGAATATCCCTGCTACCACACATACAATACTAAAACTAACGAGACTCTCTAATAAAATAAAACCGCTATAAATAGTTAATTTTCTTCGTATATTTGCCACTCCCCATCTGAAATTGTAAAATAAGTTGCTGTTTCTTTTCAGTCCAAGTAAAAATATATTTCACTAAACGGCCATTGTTCCCTGACGAATGAAGAAAACTGAGTTTGCTTGGGCCACTCACTGTCATTTTTTCAGGTACAGCTAGCGAAGTCCTTCTAGCTGATTGGTTCAATTTATCTGGAAATGAAAAGCTTTGTTGTTCTTCAAAAAACCAAACTTCTTGTGTTTCCTCTAAAACAATTGCTTGCTGTTGCGTAAAACGAAGTTGTTTTTCTACCGTAGCAAGAAACTGTTCAATTTTTAACGTTTCTTGCCAGCGGTGAATAGCGAGTGTTGGGAGCATAGTCATAAAGCAAACAATCGTTAAACTAGCAAGTGTTTCCATTAATGTAAATCCTGCTGACTTGTTCATTGCTTTTCTGCTGTATATTTATCTAACTGCTCTTTAGTAATGTAGCCTTCGTTGACTAATTCATTTAAGGAAGGCGTCTTATTTTTTTCTAGTGTGTAGAGCTCGATTTGTGATTCTACAATTTTTACGATTGCTTCATTGCCTTTTTTATCAACTGTTTCTTTATGTTTCGCTAAGTTAGGAACAAAAAGTAAAATCAATACGGAAATAATCAATAAGACAATCAACATTTCTAATAATGTAAACCCTGCGTATTTTTGTTTCTTTTTCATTATAAAACTCCTTCCATATTGCCATAAATAGGCAGCAACATTGCCCCATAAACACCGATAATTAAACAAGCAATTATGATAAAAATAAGTGGTTGAACGAGAGTAATGACTCGTTCAATTTTTTTGAAAAAACCTTGGAAACAGACATTACTATAAACCATCAACTCCTTGCCTAATTTTCCTTTTACTTCTCCTTGTTGAATCATTAAACCCAATGCTTTTGTAAAAAAAGGATAAGCAGCTAATTGTCTATGTAAGGTTTCACCAACCAGCAGTCCTTCACTAATTGCTCCAGCTAATTCTTTCATTAAGGGGTAATTGGTTGTATGGCGCATCAAATCGATGACCTCTTTCATTTCTAATCCTTGTGCAAGCAACTTCCCCCATTCTAGTGCAAAAAAAGCACTGACGTATTCCCGATAAAGGCCACGGATAATTGGCAATTTCAGATAAATGAACGCTCGCTGAATAGCAGACTGATGCTTCAAATAACGGCTTAAAATAAAGAAACTAAATGAGAGGACAAAAACTAAGGTAACCAGAATGTACGGACTGTACACAATCAGAAGAATCCCAATATTTTTAGAATAACTATTGGCATCATTTTCCATTAATTGGGGCAATAAAAATTGCCGAATACCAACAATGACGAGAATCAAAAAAACAATCAGGAGCAGCGGATAACTAATTATTTTAAAGAACTGTTGCCGATATTTTTCCGTTTGAAAAAAATGTTCGGAAATCGCTTGTAGTGTCCCTACCAAATCCCCGTGTGCGGTAGCAAACGATAATTGAGCCGAGACCATTGTTGAAAATCCTAATTCTTCGACTAAAGCTTGTAAGGCAATGCCTGAGGAAAAACCTTCAACTAAAAAAGTTATACTGTGCTGAGGTAATGCGTTTGATTTTTTCATGAAGGAAAAACTTTCTTGTATATTAAAACCATTGGCAAGTAAATCCGCTAATAGTTTCAGAAAAAGCTGCTGTTGTTTTTTCGTTAGTTTATTCGATGGCTTGAAAATACGTTTTTTCTGTAATAAACCCATACGCCCACGCCTTTCTTAGATTCTTTTGCCAACTACTCTTTATAACAGCTTCCTTAAAGAAGAAATAATCATAAAGAATTCCCGCTACTTGTTCCTTATTAATCGTGGTTGTCAAAATCTGTTGGTAAATGATACCTTGCAAGCATTCAGCCAATTCATGCTCTGGGCCACCCAATTCTATCAAACGCCGTTGCACCCCCAATAAGTTACGGGCGTGAATTGTCGCAAAAATAGTATGACCCGTTAAGGCGGCTCGAATAACTGCTTGAGCCGTCTCGCCATCACGAATTTCACCAATAATCAAAATATCAGGATGATGGCGCAAGCAAACTTTGATCAAGGCTTCGTACGTTAACTGAATTTTTTCATTTGTTTGCAACTGTAAAAACTGCTTTTCCTCAATTTCAACAGGGTCCTCAATCGCTATCACTTGTTGTTCGCCACTTCTTTGTTTAGCCACACGATACATGGTTGTTGTTTTCCCAGAACCAACTGGCCCACTGAATAAATAAAGTCCTCGTTTCTGAGAAGATGCTTCAATTTCATTCAGCTGGTGGGGAAAGAAAAAATGTTCAGCTTGTTCACCAAATCGGTGCAAAAAACGAATCACTAAGCTCTCTCGATTCTGAAAATCTCCCACAGATGATAAACGCAAGCGTTGCTTCGTCTCGCCAATTAGATAAGTTGTCGCGCCTAATTGCGCTTTTCGTTTTTCTCCGACATCCATGCCGCCGATAAATTTAAAGTGGAAAATTAACTTTTCGCCTATTTCTGCGGAAACTTGTGTGTAAAGTGTCCGTTGCATCCCTGTCCGAAAAGAGATGGCTATTTCGGTATCATTGGGTAAAAAATAAACGTCTTGCGCCCCATGAAGGACGCCCCATTCAATTAATTGATGGGCCAATTTTTTTACATTTTCAGTCATTCATTTCCTCCTCTCACTAATAAACTACGCATTTATTTTATGATTTCAGCAAAAAAAAAAGAACCTTCACCAATAAGATGAAGGTTCTTTTTTTGAAGTTTGCGCTGTCCATCTATCTTCCCCAAAATAGTGGAACTCCTAGACACTTAATATTATACTAAAAAAATCTTGCGTTTAGTTTTCAAAAATTTCTCTGAATCACAAAATTTTTGAGAAAAACTATCAGAATCAGATCGGATCGTTTACGTTTTTGGCTTCGTTTTTTGTTTATTAACTAAATAAACTGGAATTCCTAGAAGCGTAATCCCTATACCAATCAATGCAAGAATAGGCTGTGTAATACTTGTTGTAACCAAGATGAAGATACCACCTAGACTTGCGATAATTGGAATAATTGGATAGCCAGGAACTTTATACGGTCGTTTTAATTCAGGTTCTCGTTTTCTTAAAATAAAAACGGCTAAGAAAATTAATAGATTAAACAGCCACATAACAAAAACTAACATATCCGTCAATAAATCGAAGGTCCCGAAAAACATCATAATAATGGCCACGGCTAACTGAAAAATTCCAGCAACGTAAGGAACAACAAAGCGTTTAGACAACTTTTGAAACTGACGACTAAAAGGCATCAGATTATCTAAGGCTAAGGCATAAGGAATTCGAATCCCTGTCATTGTGTAGCCGTTTAACGCACCATATACAGAGATTAAAATCCCAATAGTTACGATTTTGCCGCCAATTGGTCCAAAAATAGCCACAGAAGCATCCGAAGCTGCATTCAAATTCCCAGCGATTTGCTCAATTGGTAATGTTTTTAGAAACACAAAATTAATTAAAGCATAAATTAAAGTAATCAATAACAAACCAAAAATAATGGCTTTAGGCAAGTCTCTTTCTGGTCGCTTCATTTCACCAGCCACGTTACCCACACCTAGCCAGCCATCATAAGCAAACATGGTGGCGACTAAGGCGCCACTAAAAGCAACTAAAAAGCCAGTATTCGCTGTTGTTTCAATGGGAAAAAGTGAAACAGCTACTTGTCCTGGAGTAAATAACCCCACTAAAGAAATCAAGGCAATTGGAATCAGTTTTACTACCAATGTCGTGGATTGGACCAAAGAAGCAATTTTTGTTCCTAATAAATTAATTATCGTGATACTGGTTCCCGCAAGAATGGCAATTGGAATCAATAAATTTGCCGATAGATGAAACAAATTGATTAGTTGTGTACTAAAAATAATGGATAACGCCGAAATGTTGGCAGGATAATAAATGATACTTTGTGCCCACCCTAAAAGAAAACCAGCTAATTTACCATATGTATATTCAATATACTTCACGGCGCCACCTGTTTCAGGGATTGCTGTAGCAAGTTCGGCGCTGGTTAATCCTGCACAAATGGTTAAGGCACCACCTAACACCCAAGCAAAGATAGCTAAACTAGCTGACTGTGCGTGTCCAACGACACTCGCAGCTTTAAAGAAAACACCAGCGCCAATCACCGTACCCATTACCGTGGATAACGCACCAAACGTTGTGATCTCTCTTTTTAATTGCTTTTTCTCCATAGACTCCCTCATTTCATTTAAACTAAACAAGCGTAACAAAATTTTCACTTTCTTGAAAAGATAACGAAAATAATAGCTGTTTTCATGAAAAATTCTGTGACGATCTCTTTTCAGTATAGCTATTTCTTTTAGAATTTCAAGTTTGAAAACCACAAAAAGAAAATTTGTCATAAAAGTTTTAGAGCATTCATCTTTTGTTTATAAACAAGAATTGAGAAATTTACGATTTTTCATTAAATAAATAAAAAATCGGATCAAAAAGAAACCTTTTTGATCCGATTTTAACTACGTTATTGGTTTTTGACTTTTTCTTTTTTCATTTGTTTGCTGCGTAATTGTCCGCAAGCCGCATCAATATCTGTTCCGTGTTCTTTACGAATAACACAATTGATGCCATTCTTTTTGAGTACATCATAAAATTTTAAAACCGCTTCTTTAGAGCTTCGGCTATATTGATCGTGTTCACTCACTGGGTTATACGGAATCAGATTAACATAAGAAAGTTTTTTCTTATTCCGTAGTAAATCTGCTAATTGTTGAGCATGTTCTGGTCGGTCGTTCACTTGACTCAACATAATATATTCAAATGTAACACGTCGGTTGGTTTTTTCAATGTATTCATCAATTGCTGCCATTAATTTTTCAATTGGAAAACTACGATTAATCCGCATAATTGATGTACGGACTTCGTTGTTAGGAGCATGTAATGAGATTGCTAAGTTTACTTGTAGTCCACTGTCTGCAAATTCACGAATTTTTGGCACTAAACCACTTGTTGAAACTGTAATATGGCGGGCACCAATGGCCAAGCCTTTATCATCATTAATCGTTCGTAAAAAGTTCATGACATTGGCATAATTATCAAATGGTTCACCAATTCCCATCACAACGACATGGCTAACACGTTCATCCAACCCACGTTCATCGAAATAATGTTGCACCCACATAATTTGGGCAACAATCTCGCCAGCAGTTAAATCTCTTTGTTTTTTTAATAGCCCACTAGCACAAAATGTACACCCAATATTGCAACCAACTTGAGTGGTCACACAAACAGATAATCCATATTCTTGACGCATCAAGACTGTTTCAATCATATTTTTATCTGGTAATTCAAATAAATATTTCACGGTACCATCTTGCGCTTCTTGCACAATAACTTGTTTTAATGGATTTAATGAAAAATTTTCTTCTAATAAAGTCATCAACGATTTAGAAATGTTCGACATTTCACTAAATGAAGCAACACGTTTTGTATACAACCATTCCCACACTTGTGTTGCGCGAAATTTCTTCTCGCCATGGACTAAAAACCAGTCCACAAGCTGTTCTCTCGTCAGTCCATAAATGGATTCTTTCTGCATTTCTTTTCCTCATTTCTGCTATTACATTCGCTTCATAACTATAACGTATTCTCACTTTGAATGCAATATCACGAAGAGCCTCAAAAAAAATCGTTAAGCGTGCATGCTTAACGATTTTTTATAATTAATCTTTCACTAAGTGATAAACTTTTTTGAAGTAGAACGTTCTGGCAATTAAATAGTAAACGACCTGAATCAATAAGAAAACACCTAAAACTTCCCAGCCAGCTAACTGCATTGGCTGATCTAAGACAGCATACATTGCTTTCAAAGCAACAGCTCCATGAATAAATGAAACAACAATTGGGGTAAAGAATAAAATACCTACTTGTTGGTAAATCATTTTCTTCAATTCTTTTTTCGTCAAACCAAGTTTGTAAATCATCTTGAATTTTTCAACGTCCGTATTCATATCACTGTATAAACGGAAGTATAAGAAACTACCCGCAGAGACAAAGAACACGATACCGATAAATAGTCCGACAAATAGAACTGGCGTATAATATTGCGTAATGGCTGCCGACATTGCAGCTGTTCCTACTAACATGGGATACTTGTCACCAATAATATTTTCTGCTTTTATCAATTCTTCACGATTGGTTCCTGCTTTGGGCTGCCAAATTGTTTCTGTTTCCGCTTTGATTCCATCTGTTGAGGTATTATCTGGGATAACAACCACACCGCCAAAAGTCGGTAATACATTGGTTTCTTCTGTTTTATCAATGTTTAAAACTTGATCATTTCCCAATTTAACAGATTTAACATCTACTGATGCAGCAGAAGGAGCATCTTTTTGTGATAAATTAACTACTTTCTCACCTGTTAAAGTTGGTTCATCTATAAATTTTGCAAGTTTATTATATTCAGATGTTTTGATTAATTGGATACCGGCACTTGTTTTGTACATTGTGTAATCAATCTGATCAAACTGAATATTTTTTTCTTGGAATGTTTTTGTCGCAAATTGTTTCATTTCTTGATTTTCTGGGTTGGTCGAATCAGACAATGTCAGTTCGTACGGTACAGAACTTATTCCTTTAAAAATCATCTCGTTCACGCCGTATAACGTTCCAATGGCAGCAAAAGCGACCGTTGAAATCACCGAAACCAAGAAGAACGAACGTGCATTATCTTTCATACGGAAAGCCAAATCTGATAAAACGACCATATTGGTTTTTTTCCAAAAGATTTTTGGTTTCCGTTTTAAACGTTCAATGACAGAAACACTCAATTGGTCAAATAAGAATTTTGTCCCTAAAATAACTAAGAAAATTACTGGGAACATCACCATTAAAACTAACTGTCCCTTAGCAACTAAAGCAATTCCGTAACCGACAATTAAAAGTAACACGGCTAAGAAAGATTTAACTTTAGAGCTTTTGATTTCACCTTTACCCATTTCTCCTGCTTTTAATAGCTCTTGAAGTGTCGCTTTTGGCAAGCGGAATTGAATAAAGAAAGAAATTACTAAAAACAAGACCGCAAATGAAATGACAGTAATGATAAACGGCATCACTGGCAAATAAAAACCTAAACCTAGATGCATCAATAAATTGCTAATCCATAAAATAAACTGTGAAAATCCAACACCTAAAATGCTACCAAAAATTGTAGCAAAGAAACCAATCACTAAGTTTTCAATAAAAATCATTTTCTTTAACTGTTTTGGACTCATCCCTTGAATCATCAAGGTTCCAAACTCTTTTTTCCGAGATTGGATAAAGACATCCATCGAGTATAAAACGAATAAGAAAGAGAAACCATAGATTATAATAGCCGCAGCCGTCATTCCCATTTGTGCTTTAGGATTTAAACCATTAGCTAAGGCTGGGTGAAAGACAAAACCAGTGAACGTAAAAAAGATCATCACAGAAAACATTGTACTTAGGAAATAAGCCAAGTATAAATGCTTATTTCGAATCGTATTTCTTATAACAAACTGATTAAAATTCATTATCGACACCTTCAATCTCAGCCAGTTTCATCATGATTAAATCGTAGAACTCTTTTTGATTGCCATTTTGGACAATTTCATCAATTAATTCACCATCTTTAATAAAGACGATGCGCTTGCAATAACTTGCGGCTAGCGGATCATGGGTCACCATTAAAATAGTCGCCGCTTCTTCTTCATTTAATTGTTGTAACAAGCCCATCACATCCTTAGATGATTTCGTATCTAAGTTTCCTGTTGGTTCATCAGCCAATAATAATTGTGGATGATGAATCATTGCCCGCGCAACGGCGACACGCTGTGCTTGTCCACCAGAAATTTCTGCAATTCGTTTTTTCAACAGATGATTGATACCCAAACGTTCACTTAATTCTGCTAATTGTCGTTTCATTACAGAGACTTTTTCTCCATCAAGCGTCAATGGCAAAATAATATTTTCTTCAACGGTTAATGTTGGCATTAAATTAAAGCTTTGAAAAACAAATCCTAATTCTGTACGACGGAATTTAGCAATTTGTTCTTGATTCAAATTGTTTGGATTTTTTCCATTTAAAAGTATTTCACCGTCTGTTGGACTATCGATTGTTGCCAATAAATTTAAAAGTGTACTTTTTCCACTTCCAGAAGGTCCCATAATACCAATAAATTCACCATCTTGGACAGTTAAATTAATCCCTTTTAAGGCTTCATATTTAATTTCGTTTCCGTAAACTTTTTTCAAATTTTGTACTTCTAACATATTTTCCACTCCTATTCTTCTCACTCATTTAGTGTATCGAAAACGAAAAAAAACGACAATAGAAAAGAATAACAATGAACTTACATTACTGTAAGTGCACTGTTATTCTTTTAAAAGTTATGCTTCATATTCAATCACATAAGGATGAATCTTCGTATTATAAATAGCTTCTGAATATTCTACGCAACGACCTGTTGGGCTTAACGACCGCCGAATTCTTTTTAAGCCCGTTGTTTCAGTTGTTTGCAACATCTTTTGCTCTGCTTCTGTCAAAGTTGCAACTTCAAAACGGTCTTCAAATTTATAAATTTCAATGGCATGGCGATCCATCAAACGATACAAGGATTCTTCTTTGTATTCAGTCAATGATACGTCTTTCATGGCAGCTGGCAAATAGTAATTAAAATAAATATAGGGTTGTTCATCGATTAGATATAATCGTGAAAGGTGAACCACTTCTTCTCCTAAAAATTGATAAGCCGGCATCTCTTTTGACAACGTCAAGTTTTCAACTTGTAAAACTTTTTTAGTGACTTTCTGACCTGATTCATTCAAAAATTCAGTGAATGTCCCTGCTTTTGATAGTTTATTATAGGGACGATTGCTTAACACAGTTGTGCCTCGGCCACTTTTTTTCTCAACAAATTCTTCTGTTGCTAACATTTCGATTGCTCGCCGAATCGTAATTTTACTAACGTTAAACATCTCTTCCAATTCTGTTTCTGTTGGTAAAAACGTTCCTACTGGATACTTGCCACTCAAAATATCTTCTTTAATCTGATCTGCTACTTCTAAATAAAGCACGCTCTTTCTTCTCATGATACGCTCCCTCCCAACCGCACTATTCCTTTCTATTTTACCAGAAAATGATGATTATAACATGATGCTTTGCTGAAATTATAAAAAAAGAACAAAAATAGATAAATTTATCTATTTTTGTTCTTTTTGTTTATTGTTCTGGCGTTTCAGGTGCTGCCTCTTCTGATTCCGCTTGTAGAAAGACTTTTCTTGGTTTACTACCTTCTGATGGTCCAATAACTCCGTGTGCTTCCAATTCATCTACTAAGCGAGCCGCACGATTATAGCCAATTCTAAAACGTCTTTGTAGCAACGAAATACTAGCTGTCTGCATTTCAACCACCAAGTTTTTCGCTTCTTCAAACAACTCATCTTGAGGAGCTTCGCCACCGCCTGAAGTGGTCGGTTCATCTGTTGGCATCATGCTTTCTTGATATTCAGCTTCTTGTTGGTCCGTTACAAACGCAACCACTCGTTCGACTTCTTGATCAGAGATAAAGGCCCCTTGGATACGAATTGGTTTATTTTCTCCCATTGGTAAGAAGAGCATATCGCCTCGACCTAATAGTTTCTCCGCCCCGTTGGTATCAATAATGGTACGCGAGTCTGTCCCACTTGAGACCGCAAAAGCCATTCGAGAAGGGACATTTGCTTTGATGATTCCTGTAATGACATCCACACTTGGCCGTTGTGTCGCTAAAATCATATGAATACCCGCTGCCCGTGCCATTTGGGCTAAGCGGATAATCGCATCTTCTACTTCGTTACTTGCCACCATCATTAAATCAGCTAACTCATCCACAATGACAACAATAAATGGCAGAATCGGACGATTTTCGCCATCTTCCGCATTTTTCTGTTGAATTAGTTGATTGTAACCAGTAATATTTCGGACGCCTGTTGCTGCAAATTTTTCATAACGAAATTCCATTTCTTGAACTACTTTTTGTAGGGCTTGTGCCGCTTTTCTCGGATTAGTAACCACTGGCGTTAATAAATGAGGAATCCCGTTATACACATTCAATTCCACCATTTTCGGGTCAATCATCATTAATTTTACTTCATGGGGTTTCGCTTGCATCAAAATACCTGTGATGATGCCATTGATAGCAACCGATTTCCCACTCCCTGTCGATCCCGCAATTAATAAATGCGGCATTTTTGATAGATCCGCAGTTTGAACCATCCCTGAAATATCTCGACCTAAAGGTACTTCTAGTAGTTTATCTGGATGACTTGGTTGTGCCTCAACAATATCTCTAAAGGATACTGTACTAATTGCACTATTAGGAACTTCAATCCCGATTAGTGATTTGCCAGGGATTGGGGCCTCCATACGAACGTCTTTGGCCGCAAGCGCTAAAGCAATGTCATCCGTCAAGTTAACAATTTTGCTAACTTTTACCCCAACAGCGGGTTGAACTTCAAATTTTGTGACAGATGGTCCTAAACTAGCTTTGACCACTTTAGCATCAACACCAAAACTCTTGAAGGTTTGTTCTAAGACGCCAATATTTTTTTCGATTTTTTCATATTCACCACTTTGATCCGTTGCTTGAATTGTATCTAACAAATCAGTTGGTGGTAGTTGATAATCACGATCTTCCGCTTCTTCAGAAATTTCAAATTCGAGAACACCAGCTTCATCTGCCGCCTCTTCTTCCTGCTCTCGTTGCGGTTTTGTTGCTGCAATTGGTGGTACAGTAGGCATCGCCTGGTTTTGCTGTTGAAACGAATCAATTTGAACAGGCGTTGGTGCGGACGGTTCTTCCACCATTGGTTGGTGGGTTTCAACTGGTGTTTTTGTTAAGCGCTCGGCTGCCGCTTGTTCCATGCGTTCCCGCTCTTGTAATTTTTGTTGGGCAGCGGCTTCAATTTTTGCTTGGCGTTCTGCAGCTTTGGCTTCTTTCTTCGCTGCTCGCTTCGCCTCTTTTTCTTCTTGTCGCGCCTGTGATTTTGCCGAAACATGACTTAGGCGATCTTGAATACTTTGGAAATGATCAACGATTTGCTGAAAATCCCACATACTCATCAAGAAAATACCCGCTAACAGTAGCAATGTAGCAATTAAATAGCTACCAAATTGTGCCACCAAAAAGTACGTTCCTTGATAAAGCAGCGCGCCAATCATACCGCCCCCTACGTTTTGCGTCACTTGGTTGGCTTTTAAATCGCTTTGCAAAAATTCCCAAGTGTTACCTAAAATATCTGGTTGACTACCACTAACATTTCGAAACATAAAGGCATGGAAAAATAACAAAACACTAATATAAATCAGAGCAGCTCCAAAAATAGGGCGCCCTCTTTTTAACGGAAAATCTTTCCCATAAATCATGACTAATAAGCCATACAGGATTAGTAAAATCGCTGCAAATGGAAAGGTATTACCTACAACTAAGCGTAAACAATTTGCTAATAACGTGCCTAAAAACCCTAAGCGAAAGAGTCCAAAGACACCGAATAAAATAAAAATCAGGCCAAGAAACATATAATTTAAACGTTCTTGTTGTTGCTGTTGTTTTTTGGTCTTTTTCTTTGTCGTACTTTTTTTCTTATTTGTTGCTCTTTTTTGTGCCATTTAACTTCCCTCTTTCCATCACTTCTCATTATACATAAAAATGGAATCGAACAAAAGTGCCCACCTCATTTTACTTGAAAAATCATGGAAATTTTTTAAAAACTTTCATTTAAGAAAAATGGAACAATGGTCTCTCAACCACTGTTCCATTATTTCTTATTTTGCTGATTCTTAATGGTATAAGTCGAAACGACCTTTAGCCATCATTTCTTTGGTACCACCTGTTTCAAAGAGCGCTTTGTTCATGATAATTTTTTTCATGAATGAAGCTGGGTATCCTTTAATGTCTGTTTTACCAACAATTCCTAAAGCACGTGTATTTCCGACAGAACAAACAGAACCTTGTGATTTAAAGCTGAAAGGTTTAGTTGCTTCCCCTTTCAATTGTGCTTGAATATTTTTAGCAGCATGAGCGCCCATCTTCAAGGCGATTTGTGCTGTTGTTGGGTAAGGTCGATTAGTTTCTGTATCCATCACTGCTGAGCAGTCACCAATAATATAGACGTTGCTATGGTTCGCATCTGTTAAATCTGGTTGAACCATGACACGACCACGACGAGCTTCAAATCCAGAATCGCCTACAACGTGGCTTCCACTAACACCCGTTGTCCAAATAATTGTTTTAGCAGAAAGTTCTGCCAAGTCGCCTACTTCGTTATCTTGATAAACAACTGCGCCTGGTTTGATTTCTTTAATCGGTTTACCTAATAATAAATGAATAGCTGAATCTTTTAATAATTGCACACCATAGTTCGCAAGTTTTTCGTTAAACATCGGTAATAGGCGAGTAACTGCTTCGACACAATAAATTTGGATTTGATCTGCTGAGACACCTGCGATTTCAGCAAATTTTAGTTTGTTTTCAACAAGAGAACCTAATAATTCAATCCCTGTAAAGCCTGCTCCGCAGACAACAATTTTTAAGAATTCTTCGTTTTGAGTTGCTTTGTATTGACGCATTTGTTCTTGGATATGTTCATACACGTTTAAAGCCGTTTTCACATCTACCATTTGTAGAGCATGTTCTTGCACACCAGGGATACCAAATGATTCTGATTCAAACCCAAGAGAAACAACTAAGTAATCATAATTGATTGTTTGGCCATCTTCTAAAGCAACTGTTTGTGTTGCAGCATCAATTGTTTTAACTGTTCCTTGGATAAAGGTGGTCATTTTTTCATCGACAACATCCATAATATTGTATGTGATTTTTTCAGCTGGTTGTGTTCCAGCAGCAACTTCATGCAAATCCGTTGCTTCGTAGTGATAGTTGTTACGATCCACTAAAGTAATTTCGACGTCTTTGGCGCCTTTTTGTAATTCGCGTAATGTTTTTAAGCCTGCGTAACCAGCACCTAAAATAACAACATGTTTCTTATTCATTTTGATTCCCTTCCACTCTATAAAAAATTTACAGCCACCACAAACCTATGGCAAAAAATAGCACTTGTGCAGTTGCTCCCACAGCTAAGATCTTCACAGCACAAACAAATGTTTTACTCTTCACTTGTTCCTTCAGTAAGGCTTGGGTTTGTTTCCGTACAAAAGGTAAAGTTAAAAGCATGAGTAACATTGTTGGCGGGGTTAATCCTAAACCGACAGCTAACAAAATGGCTAACATTGCTATTGTATTTAATCCGACGAATAATTTCAAAGAACTTGCTTTGCCAAGGTAATGAACTAATGTATATCTCTTGTTATTTTCATCTTCCTCTAAGTCACAGATATTATTTGCTAACATTAAGTTAGCAATGTAACAAGTGTTAGGTAAGGCGACTAAGAAAATCCCCCATAAATTAGCTGCTGACCAATTGAAAACTTCAAACGTATTAATGTAGACACAAATAAGGGTAATCATGAACCCCATTGTAAATCCTGAGAAAACTTCCCCTAATGGTAGACTGGATAAAGGTTTCGGTCCTGATGAATAAAAAATACCAATTAAGTAACAATAAAGACCCATAATTAATAACGGCCAGCCGACAATAAATGACAACCCAATCCCCATTAAAGCAGAAACGAGAATCATCCAAAAAATCATTTTGCGTATTAATGGCAAAGATAAATTTTCTCGACCGATAATATTCGTTTTTTCCTTATAATCATGAACTTCTGTGGCATGATGGTAATCATTATAATTATCTAAAATATCGACCGCCATATTAAAAATAAACATCGCAATGAAAAAAATTAAAACATAACCAACATGAAGCCGCCCATATTGGTACCAACTAAAACAAATTCCTAACAAAAATGGCAAAACACTCGCTGTTTTTGCTTTTAATTCTACTAATTCAAAAAATATTTCTCGATTCAAACTATCCCTCCGCTACTTTTTTACAAACTTTGTTACTTTTAAAACTTAATTACTGTATTTCTGTCGCCAATTCGTATACAATCAAATAGTATTGAACCACTGAAAGGATCGTAGTATATTTATGAACACATTTTGGAAGTCGTTTCCTGACGTTGAACGTTCTTTAACGGAAACATGTGAATTAATTGAACAAACGTTGCATACACGCAACGAAGACATTGAAGAAGCCTTAGTAACTTTGGCTCGTTCTGGCGGCAAATTATTACGCCCCGCTTTTTTCTTTCTTTTTGCTCAACTGGGTGATGAAGAAAAACAAGAGAAACAACAACTATTAAAAATAGCTGCATCTTTGGAAATCCTACATATGGCTACGTTGATTCACGATGACATTATTGACGATTCTCCATTGCGCCGAGGCGCTGTGACTATTCAATCACAATATGGTAAAGACGTTGCTGTTTACACAGGTGATTTACTATTCACTGAATTCTTTACTTTGATTGCAGATGCCATGAATGGCTCTGAATTTATGAAAATCAATGCACAAGGAATGAAACGGTTATTACTTGGTGAACTCGATCAAATGAGTCATCGATTTGACCGCCGCATGTCGATTCCAGCTTATTTAAGAAGTGTCAACGGCAAAACAGCCGAACTTTTTTCACTAAGCTGTCTTGAAGGGGCCTATTTCGGTCATAGTTCAAAAGAAGTCCAACGTTTAGCTAAACGAATTGGCCGTCATATTGGCATTGCTTTTCAAGTCTATGACGATATTTTAGATTATACTGCCGACACGGAAACCTTGAAAAAGCCCGCTTTAGAAGACTTGTCACAAGGTGTTTATACGTTACCTCTTCTCTTCGCTTATCAAGCAGCGCCTGACGTATTCAGCCCTTATTTGGATAAAGGACGCGCCATTACCTTAGAAGAGGCAGCTGAAGTTGCGGCGCTAGTCAATGACTATCATGGCGTTACAGAAGCACAAGCTTTTGCTAAAAAAGTAACCAACAAAGCAATCACTGATATTCAACAATTGCCTGATGGCACAGCAAAAGAAACCTTACTTTCCTTAACTGAGCTCTTATTACATCGTTCATTTTAAACGTTTTATGAAAGAATTGCCATTAATTGAAATAGAAAAACGACTGATTGTTTGCTTTAATCAACAACCAGTCGTTTTTTTATTCCTCGAAAGAACTAATGCCACGATCAATTCGGTAAAGTTTCTGATAATGCGCATTGGTTGCAAGTAATTCTTCTGGTGTACCACTCATCTCTAATTGGCCATCTTCAATAAAGATCACTTGATCCATCAAAGTTACGCCTTGCAAATGGTGGGTAATCCAGATGACGGTTTTATCTTTTAATGCCTCAAAAAAGGTTTCCAGCAATTGCTGTTCTGTAATTGGATCTAAACCAGTAGTTGGTTCATCTAATAACACAATCGGTGTATCTTGCAAAAGAATCCGTGCTAGTGCCAAGCGATGTCGTTCGCCACCAGAAAAACGCAAACCTGCTTCATCCACCATTGTTTGTAAACCTTCTGGTAATTGGGCAACCATTTCTTTTAAGCCCACTTTTTCTAAAACCGCCCAAACTTCTGCTTCGCTTGCTTCTTCTCTACCAATCCGAATATTATTTAAAATGGTTGTTCGAAATAGGTACGGTGCTTGGTGCATAACCCCAATATATTCAGTCATCGTCTCACCAAATGCCTCAGTTGGGATGTTTCCTAAAAGGATTTCTCCCGAAGTAGGCCGTAAATCACCACGAATGAGCGAAGCCAACGTACTCTTTCCGGAACCACTGCGCCCTAAAATCGCTAATTTTTGTTTTTCAGGAATTGTTAACGATAAGTCATTTAATACCTTTTTCTCTTGATTTTCATATGCAAAAGACAAATGTTCTATCGATAAACTGGTGCCATTTGGCTGAACAGGCGCTTCTGTTGAGTCATCTTCCCCTTCAGGAAGCTCATTAAAACGACGAATGGAATCCTTATAAATCGTTGTTTCCTGTGCTGCAGCAGGTAGCGGAGCAAAAGCATCAATTAACGGAAAAACGGTTAAAACAAAGGCACCAATCCAATTGGCTGCGCCCCCATGATTACCTGGAAACCGCACACTAGTCCAAGCTAAGACAGCAATCGCAATCACACCGAACAGAAGTTGTAAAACAAAGTCTCGGCCACGGTTAAATTGCTTCATTTTTTCATCTAATGCACGAACGTTTGCTTCATCTGTTTCATAACGAGCAACGAATTCAGAGCCACGTTGACTAAATACCCAATCAGACACACCTAGAATATTGTCGGTTAGTGTTTGATATAACTCATTTTTGGCATATTTATGTTTTTCTTGACGCGCACCATTCACTAGAACTGAAACAAGTGGTAATAGAAAAACAACCACTCCTAACATCAGTAACATGCATAAAGCAAACCACCAAGAAAAGAAACCTAATGCAATCACTAAAAAGATATACAAAATCCAAGCAATAACGGTTGGGAAAATCGTTCGTAAATACAAGTTTTGGATATGATTAATATCCTCCGAAAGCAAACCTAAGATATCCCCAGTGCGATATTTTGTCTTAAAGAAAATCGCATCTTTTTCTAGCACATTATAAAGTTTCAAGCGCAGATCAGAGGTCATTTTTAACACCCAGTTATGACTCGTTAGACGTTCCACATAACGAAAAACAGGACGGCCAATCCCAAATGCTCTTGTTAAAACAATGGGAATATAAATTAATAAAATATTCTCTGGTAAGGAAGCCGCACGACTGATTAAGTAACCAGACGTAAACATTAATGCCCCTGCGCTAAAGAACGTCAAGAAGCCTAAAAGTAAGGCAAAATACAAGGTTTTTTTATAGCGTTTTAAGAAAGGACGAACCCATTGATCGTTTTTCCAAACGTCTTTCGTTGTCGGCTGTTTTTCCATCATTGGCGTCCTCCTCTCATTTGCTTCATTAATTGAACATAGTAGCCATCTTTTTCAATCAACTCTGCTAGCGTTCCTTGTTCCACTAATTGACCTTTTTCCATCACTAAAATGTAATCCATTTCTTCCATCCAATGCAGACGATGTGTCGCAAAGAAGACAAGATGATTGTTCATTAATGGCAACATGCGCTCTTTCATTTCAACTTCTGTTTCAATATCCAAATGCGCTGTCGGCTCATCAAACAGCAAGACGTGGCGTTTTTGATCGACAAAGGCGCGGGCCAACGCTACTCGTTGCGCTTGTCCCCCACTTAACATTCGACCACTTTCCCCAATCAAGGTATGAATTCCTTCGGGAAGGTCTTTAACCAGCTCGTCTAAGCCAACTAACTGAATCGCTTGCTGAATCGCCTCATCTGTTGCTTCAGGTGTATAAAAGCGAATATTGTTTGCCAAAGTATCTTGGAAAATATATGGTGCTTGCGGAATATAAAGGATTTGTTTTTGCCAGTCTTTTTGTAAAAAATGTGGAATCGTCTGACCATTTATCGCCAATTGACTCGTTTCTTCTGTTGGCAATAAAAAGCCACTTAATAAATTAATTAACGTTGACTTACCAGAACCACTCGCCCCAATAATTCCAATCTTTTTGCGACCATCAACAGAAAATTGCAACGATTGAATCGCTTCTTGCGTTGCATCTTCATAGGAAAAATTTAACGCTGTGACTGACAACTGACTTTCTTGATGCCAATCATCTAACGTGAGCACATCGGTCTGTTCTGCTTCTGGCAATGCTAATACCGCTTGGATCGCTTGAAAAGAGTTTTTTCCATCTAAGGTTGCGTGATAATCACTTGAAAAATCACGAATCGGTAAAAAGAACTCGGGTGCTAAAATTAAAGTAACCAAGGCAGGAAATAATAAAATCGTGCCGTTTAATAAACTTAATCCAAGGAAAACTGCCACAACAGCTACCGATAATGTCGTAAAAAAGTCTAACGCAAAGGTTGATAAAATAGCAATTTTCAACGTACTCATGGTCGCTTTTCTGAATCGTTCACTTGTATGGTAAATACTCCCAGCATATTTTTTACTCAACCCAAACAGTTTCAGCGTGTCAATTCCTCGCAAGGAATCAATAAAATGATTGGAGAGCATTTGAAACGCCGCATATTGCTTGTCCGCTTTACTTTGTGCTGCATAACCTAACACAATCATAAAAATAATAATAATCGGAAAAACAATCAGCAATGTTACGCCTGAACGAATATTTTGTGTAAAAACAAAGGCCAAAATAATCCAAGGAATAATCATCATATTCATCATTTTTGTCAAAATCAATTGTAAATAATTTTCGGTTTGACTGATGCCTTCTAAAGCCATGGTAACCATATTTCCAGTCCCATTTTTTTGAACAACATTTGGCCCCAAACGGAAAATTTTGGTTAACAATTGTTCGCGTAATTCTTTTGAGCGTTCATAACTAAATGTATCGAGCATTCTCTCACGAAAATACGTAATAACATGTCGACCAAGATAAAAAATAAAAAAGAGTAAAATACTCTGTAGTTGTTGGTTAAGATGCCCGCCACTCCAAAGGCCGACAATGGCTTTTGAAAGAAAAAAAGCTTGCCCAATTATAAAGACTGCTTGCAGGAAAGAAAAACCTGCAAGCAAGACAAGAATTTTTTTGATTTTAGGCATCTGTAAGATGTCTTTATCAATCATAGTTTTAATACCCCTCTGGTACGGCTGTCTGTGAAATACGTTTTCTGAAAATATAATAGGACCAAGCAGTATAAGCTAACACGAATGGTAAAATGCTTAAAGAAATCCACGTCATAATTTTTAGTGTATATGGTGTGCTTGTTGCATCTTTAATCAACAAATCAAAACCTTCACTACCAATCATAACACGTGGGAACAAGCCACTGAACAAGAGAGCAACTAGTACAACTAACGTTAAACCACTCGCTAGAAAAGCTAACATCTCTTTGCGTTTAAACACCCCAACATTGGCAATGACCGTTAAGACCACAATTGCTAACGTTAAAATTAAAGTGACCGTAAAGTTCTTTTCATAAAAGTCCGTTTTGAAGTACATCAACACTGCAAAAACAACTAAACCGACATATAAAACGCCGTATAAGATTTCTGCATAATTTCGAGCACGTTCGCGAATTGGGCCTTCTGTTTTTAAAGCAATATAGTTCATGCCGTGTAAGTAGCAAAGTAATGTTAAGGCTACTCCACCAACAATTGAAAACAGATTAAAATAATCCGTAAATTGCGCATGCATATTGCCGTTTGCATCTAAAGGCATTCCTTGGACTAAGCTGATAAACAAAATACCAAAGAAGAACGGTACAAGGAAACTACCAATTGATAGCGTCCAGTTCCACATCCGACGACGTTTACCTTCCGGCATGTTGTGGCGGAATTCAAAGGAAACTCCGCGAATAATTAAGCCAAATAAAATCGTAAATAGAATTAAATAGTAGCCACTAAATAATGAAGCATACCAATATGGGAAAGAGGCAAACATTGCGCCGCCCGCTGTTAATAGCCAAACTTCGTTTCCGTCCCAAACAGGTCCAATTGTTGCAACGACTTGATCTTTTTCGTCGTCATTGTGTGCCAACGTTTGAACGGCCATTCCAACACCAAAGTCAAATCCTTCTAAGAAGAAGAAACCTGAGAACAAGACGCCGATAAGGACAAACCATAATAATTGTAGTGTACTCATTCGCCAAATACCCCCTTATCAAATGGATCCAACGCTGGTTCATTTTCTTTCGCTAATTTTTTCGCTTCATAGTCTGGTCCTTTACGTAATTCTAAAATGACCAAGTAAACCATGACACTACCTAAACCAGCAAATAATAAGAAATAAATGACATTTGACGTAATTAATGAAGCAACCGATACATTTGGTGAAACACTTTGTTCAATCGTAAATAATCCATAGACAGTCCACGGATAACGACCTAATTCAGTGACTAACCAACCTGTTGTATTCGCAAGGAATGGTGCGAACGTACATAAAGCAACAATCCACAGCATCCATTTCTTCTCGTACAGCGATGGTTTTTTCTTCCTTGTAAAGAATAGTCCTAAGGCAGCAACCAATAACATTAAGGCACCAAAACCAGCCATGATACGGAAGCTCCAGAATAAAGTGTTAACTGGTGGATAATAATTTTTATCATCCCCATATTTTTCTACCAAACGCTTGTTGACTGTATCCATTCCATCAACCGAACCTGATAATTTGTTATACGATAAAATACTTAGCATATATGGAATATCGATACCAAAAACTTGTTTATGTTCTCGTTCATCTGCCCAAGCAATTAATGTCCAAGCAGCAGGATCATCAGAGTCTTCATAGGCCCCCTCCATCGCCGCAAATTTCATTGGTTGTCCTTCAATTAGAGCTTTCATTTGCAAGTCGCCAGCTAATAAAACGCCGATTGAACCGAACAAAGTAACCCATAAGCCAATGCGCATAGATGCTTTGTGGAATGAAATATCCCGTTTTTTCAACAATTGGAAAGCAGCCATACCAGCTACTGCCATGCCGCCCAATGTAAAGGCGCCCATGATAACGTGTGAAAATTCATACCAAACTTTTGGATTGCTGATGACAGCTACAAAGTCCACCATTTCAGCACGGCCATTATTGATGACATAACCTACTGGATGTTGCATAAAACTATTGGCAACTAAAATCCAGAAAGCAGACATCATTGAACCGAATACGACTAACCAGATAAAGGTTACGTGAACTTTCGGATTCATTTTATCCCAAGTAAAGATCCACAAACCTAAGAATGTTGACTCTAAGAAGAAAGCTAAGAGCGCTTCTACAGCCAACGGTGCCCCAAAAATATCTCCGACGAATCGAGAATAATCAGACCAGTTCATCCCAAACTGAAATTCTTGAATAATCCCGGTTACAACCCCAACAGCGAAGCTTAATAGGAATATATTTCCCCAAAACTTGGCCATTTTACGATAACGTTCCTCTTTTTTCACAACGTACATTGTTTCCATAATTGCTACAACAAGTGCTAATCCTATTGAAAACGGTACGAAGAAAAAGTGGAAAACTGTTGTCATCGCAAATTGGATTCTCGCCAATGTTACAATATCAAACATATTATTTCCTCCCTGATTTGCCTCCACACAAAGAAACAAGCTTACCTGAATTGTTCATTTCCATTAGCGATGACTCCTTTTATCTACGAAACTAAAAGAAAATTCAAGTGAACTTTTCCAAAAAGTGTGAAAATGCATGTAATATAGAATAATTCCAATCTAAGTATACAACTTTCTGAGGCAGAAACCAAACAATACAGAAGCATTTCTCACAATTTTTTTAGGTGCTACCAAGATTTCTTCCCTTTCTTCTATCAATAAAAAAAGCCCTTCCTAAAAAAAGGAAGAACTAATCTCAATCTATCAACATTTTGACTTATCACTTGATTAGTTTCCAAAAATTGAAGCAGCTCGTCTTTGATGATAAAAATTCTAATCTTGTGATGAAAATTACGGATTGCTTGAGGTGATAGTTTGTTTTTTAACAACATGGCTATAAAACTCTAATTTTTGAGTAATCGTACCAACTTGGGTTTTGGTACCATTCTAAACAACATGACTCTAAAACTATAGTCATTATGCTGAACAAGGGTTTGTTGTTTTGGTACCATTCTAAACAACATGACTCTAAAACTGATCCAACCTGTCAGAAAATCCACGATCAGTTTTGGTACCATTCCAAACAACATGACTCTAAAACAAGGTATTGCTACTGTGATTGAATATAAATGTTTTGGTACCATTCTAAACAACATAACTCTAAAACAAACGGCAATCATGTTCTCTTTTGCTTCTTGTTTTGGTACCACTCTAAACAACATGACTCTAAAACTGTCTGGGTGATACTTTAAAGCTAGTTTTTTGTTTTGGTACCATTCCAAACAACATGACTCTAAAACATCGGAGAATTATTTTTTTCTCCATGATTCCGTATTCGCATCACTTATCCATAGCTAGATTTCAGTTTAGAAGGTCTGATTTTTTTCTTCACGTTTATTATATATTATACCAAACTTTCTCCTTTATTGGCGGAAAAGAGCCTGGGACAAAAATCACTTTGGATTTTTGTCCCAGGCTTAAAAATTGATAAACGGCGGGAACAGAAGCAACTCCTTCGGAAATAAGCCGAAATTCTCCAAAAATTATAGAACAATTTTCGGAAATTCCTTCTTATTTCTCGGAGTTAAACACTTCTGTCCCGACCTCTTCTTTATTTAGTAGCTGTAACAGCGAGCCAGATTTCACTGTACTTAGCTTCTGCTGGTCCTTGATATTGCGTAAACGAAATTTCTGGTGCTGCAACGACTTGGTAACCAGATGAAGGCAACCATTCAGAGAATATCCTTGCCCAGGTTTCTTGTAAAATTTGTGGGAAAGGACCTTCATTTGGAAAAACCGCCCATGTATGAGCAGGTACGCTTAGTTGCTCCAAATCTTCATAGATATTTTCTTGCAAAGTGGCAAAGCCAATCATGTGTGTCATTTCTCCACCTTCTGTTGTTCGTCCCTCTTGAAAGTCAAAAGAAGCATTTACTACTTGATAAGGATATATGTCATCAAATGTATGCATTTCCGCTCGTTGTTGTGGTGTAATGCGCTGTGCTAATTCCATGATTGCTTGATTTTCCCCTTGATACTGCAAGGGAACCTTCTGACTAACTCCGACTATTTGAAACGCTGGTTTTTCAATCAATTTAACATCCATTGATTGTCCTCCTTTAATATCAATATAGAAAGAGAATTTAGGGAACGTTTTTTGGATTTGTGTTTTCATTACTTCAGAAGGGGCTTGTCCTGACCAATCGCGAAAGGCTCTTGAGAATCCTTCAATACTTTGATAACCATATTTAAAAGCTACATCTGTCACTTTTTCACCAGCAAGTAATGCTAAATTTGCTTCCGCCAAACGTCTCTTTTTAATATACTCAGCCAGACTCATCCCCGCAATAAACGAAAAAGTTCGTTTAAAATGGTAAACAGAAATCCCTGTCTTTTTCGCCAATTCATCGAAGGATACTTCTTCCGTTAAATGTTCTTCAATATAATCCATTGCTTGATTCAAATTTACGAGCATCCGTGTCCCTCTCTTTCTATTTGAAAGTTTACTAAAGACCAACAAGGATGACTTGATTATTTAGAGCCAACATTCGTCAAATCGCTACTCTTGGTTCATAGCGGCTTTTAAAGCCTGTGCTAAAGCACTTTCTTCTGGTTCGTCTGGTTGTGAATATTTTTTCATCAAACGACGTTCTTCATGTTTAGTCATTTTTTGTTTTCGTTCTTTTTTATCGGGAATTTTTTCAGTAATCGAACAGAATTTACATTTGAAAGAACGACCATTTTTTCCTTCTATGATGACCATTTTTTTATGGCATTGTGGGCAACGGTGATTGGATACTTTAGGATCTTTTCGCCGACGATAAGAACATTCTTGGTTTGTACAAACGTAAATCTTCCCATCTTTTGTATTTTTTTCCCGTAAGTTTGAGCCACAATCTGGACATTTTTTTTGCGTAATGGAAAAATCTTGATATTTTTTCTCGCTTTGTTTAATTTCACGGACTAATTTTTTCGTATCCTCTTCAATATCCTTTAAGAAAAGTTGACTCTTTTGTTGACCCGAAGCGATTGCTTCGAGCGATTTTTCCCATTTTTCCGTTAGTTCAGGTGTCACAAGTGATGGATTCACCAAGTCTAATAGTTGCTTTCCTTTGGCAGAGACACTTAAACCGCTATTGGTTCGTTCCATCAATTCTGATTTAATCAGTTTTTCAATAATTTCAGCTCGCGTTGCCGGTGTGCCTAAACTGTGTTTCTCCATTTTTCCTAACAACGTTCCTTCGGTTAATGGTTTTGGCGGCGACGTTAATTCTTTGTTAATGGTAAAGTTTGGCGCAACGGTCATGCCTTTTTGCCATTGGACAGTGGATAGCGGCTGTTCGGCTGTTGTTTTCCAGCCAGCAACAACTACTTTATTTTGATGAAAGACAAATGTTTCTTTTCCAAAAGCGACTGTAACTTTTGTTTGTTTGGATTGATTTGGCTCAGCAAACAAACCTAAGAATCGTTGAACAATCATTTGATAGATTTTTTGTTCATCATTGCTTAGCTTTTCATAACGAGGACGTTGTTCAGTTGGAATCAACCCATGGTGATCCGTGACTTTTGCATTTTGGAAAACTTTTTGTTGTTTAACAACAGCCCCATTTTTAAGGTAGCCTTTCACTTCTGGTGAAAAATCAGCAATGGCTTGAAGTCGTTCTTTCATCGTTCCTTTCATATCCGTTGTTAGATATTTGCTGTCAGTTCGAGGATAGGAAACAATTTTATGGGTTTCATATAAACTTTGTACAAGAGACAACGTTTTCTTTGCAGAAAATTGGAATCGCTGATTGGCTTCACGCTGGATTTCGGTTAAATCATATGGTAACGGCGCATTTTCTGTTTTAACTTTTTCTTGGATATCGGTAACTAAGCCCTTTTGTTTTGAGAGTTCTTTGACTAATTGTTCTGCTTCCTGCCGTTCTTTCAAAGCGTATGGATTTTTTTGGGTCATCTTTGCTTTTTCTGATTCAACAGTTAACGAGATAGTAAAATAAGTTTGAGGCTTAAATTGTTCAATCGTTTTTTCTTGTTGGCGTACCATTGCTAAAGTTGGTGTTTGAACACGACCTGCGGATAAGTTATCTTGATATTTCACTGTCAAGGCCCGTGTGACGTTTAGCCCCACCAACCAGTCAGCTTTTGCGCGTGCCAAGGCAGAGTAATACAAATTATCGTAGTCTTTCGCTGGGCGAATTTTCTTAAACCCGTCTTTAATGGCTTTGTCTGTTTGAGATGAAATCCATAAGCGTTTGACTGGTTTGTTAAAACGGACATATTCTAAAATCCAGCGGGCCACTAATTCACCTTCACGACCAGCATCGGTGGCAATCACGGCTTCAGAAACATCTTTACGATTAGCTAATTGTTTAATCGCTTTTAATTGATGTCCCGTTTTCGGTAACGGTTTAATCCCTAAATTCTTAGGAATCATCGGTAAAGTTTCCATTTGCCACGTTTGCCATTCTTTGTTTAAATCTTCTGGCATTTTTAGTCCTAAGAGATGGCCTAAAGCCCAGGTGACAATCACGTTAGGTCCTTCATAATAATTCTTATTTTTTTGATTTGCTCCTAAAACGCGGCTTAAATCTTTTGCTACGCTAGGTTTTTCAGCAATAATTAATTGTTTTGCAACCACTAGTTTCGCTCCTTTTTGAGTGCTATCTTTTCGTATTATACCAAATATTAGCTCGATTTTCTCTAAATTCCGAGAATAGAAAAAGAGTTTAAAGAAAATTCCCTGAGGTTTTTCTTTAAACTCATGCGTTTCAAATAACTTTCCGTTTGCAGAATTTTGTTTTGCCTAAATGATTGGATATTGTGGTAAACTCAGCTTTATTTTCAAAAGTAACTGCATGATGATTTTCTAGTAATGCTAAACCGAAGTATTGTTGTAAATCTTCATCGCATTCTTCACACCAGCGTTCTTCCCCATCATTCCAGAAAGCCGTTAAATAATTAGGCTTTGTGTTGACGTATGTATAATTCTGAGAAAGTTTTTGCCAAACTTCCACATAATATGTCTCTGCATCGGTCAAGTTATCGAAGGTTTTTTCTTGAACAATGTCCTCTTGCCAATCATCAAAAAACCACCAAGGTTCATTGTCGCCATACATTGTAATTACTTGATACATTGAACCGCTCCTTTTTTTGCTACTGTAGGTATCATAGTCACTTTCTGAAAAAGTTGCAAGGATTTGGTTTCGGACTGAGAAATTTTTGAAATTTATTTTATCCTGCTACTTCTAAAGAAGCAATAAAATCTTCAATCATGCGACGATAACTTTCTTCCGGCGTGGCTTCTTCGCGTTGAAAATAACCTAAAAAACGTAAGGTAATATAGCCATGGATTAAGCTACGTAATTCTCGGCTTTTATGCAGTCGTTCTTCATTATTAAATGGATAAAAAGCTAAAAGTTGTAAGATAATTTGATTGGTTTCATGGATGCCTTCAATTAATTGTTGGTTTTGCGTTTTCGGCACACTGATAAGTAATTCATAGACTGCAGAATTTTCAAAAGCAAATTGTTGGTACGTTTCAGCATATATCCGAATTGCTTCTGCGCCACTCTTACCCACTAAGGCTCGTCGCAATGCATCATTTAATTCTTGAATTAACAAGTCCACTAGAGCATTTTTTACTTCAGCAATATTTTTAAAGTGATTATAGAGTGAAGGATACTTGATGCCTAAATCAACGGCTAAATTTTGAAAGGTTAATTGTTGAACGCCCAATTCTTCCGCTAGGTTGCGGGCACTTTCAAGGATTTTGGCTTTCGTTAAATTCCGTTTTTTTGCCATCTTTCTGACGCCTCCAATTCTTAAATTTTGGACAAGTATTAGTTTATCATATCTATTGACTCTTTTTAAACTATAAATTATAGTTTATAATAATAATTTGTAAACATCATTTTTGAAAGAAGGCTGTTTGGCATGCATATTACCAACCGTTCTCATTTGGCCGATCGTTATGGCAAACGAACCAGTGCAGAATTTTTATTACACGAACGTCCTATTTTATCTTTTCCTATTTCTTTAGCGGCCATTCCTAAAGAAGCCCGCTATTTATCCTGGGAATTAATTGATTATGACACGATTCCTCTAATTGGTTTCCCTTTTATTCATTGGTTAGCTGCCAATGTTCCTGTAACCAATGAGATTCCTGAAGACTTTAGTCGAACAGCACTCAAGCCTACCATTCAAGGAAAAAATAGTCTTGCTTCTCCTTTGGGGAAACAGATGATTCCTGCGCTTGCCACTGCAACGTTACCTGAGTTAACCGAACGTTATCTGGGGTTAAGTCCTCGCTCTGGTGTGCACACCTATACGTTATATGTATACGCTACAAAAAATCCACTAAATTTAAAAGAAGGCTTTTTTGCGAATGAATTGCATCAAGCATTGAATGATCAACGACTCGCCAAAGCCAAATTTGAATTTCTTTACTAGAAAGTGAGGAAATAGAATGTATGAATTAATTAAAAGTAAAATTTTCCGTCCAAGACAACCTTGGGAAAAAAATCTGCTTGTTTTATGGTTTGGCACATTTATGGCTGGTATTGGCTTTAGCTTAGTGATGCCATTCATGCCTCTTTATATCAACACATTAGGTACTTTTACCCACCAACAATTGAATTTTTGGAGCGGAATCACGTTCTCCTCCACTTTTTTAGTCACGACCATTGTTTCTCCTTGGTGGGGCCGTTTAGCCGACCGAAAAGGACGCAAGTTAATGTTATTACGTGCTTCATTAGGGATGGCTATCGTCATTAGTTTAATGGGCGCAGTCACAAGTGTTTATCAATTGATTGGCTTGCGCTTATTACAAGGTGTTTTTTCCGGTTATATCAGTAATGCAACTGCGTTAGTTGCTACAGGCACACCTAAGGAAAAAAGCGGTCAAGTGCTTGGTACTTTAGCAACTGGTTCTGTTACCGGCACGTTGCTTGGTCCTCTATTGGGCGGTGTCACTGCTTCTATTTTCGGTTATCGGCCAACCTTTTTCATTACTGGTACGATTTTATTACTCGTTTTTGTTTTGAGTCTCGTCTTTGTCCATGAAGAGTTTGTGCCAATTGAAAAAAATCAAGCCGCATCTGGGAAACAAATTTTAAAAAAACTAGAACATCCCCACGTGATTCTTGGAATGTTTATTACGACATTAATCATTCAAGCTTCCAATAATTCAATTAGTCCCATCATCAGTTTATATATTCAACAATTGTTGGGTGGTCACGGAAATGTCACCTTAATTAGCGGAGTCATTGCTTCTATTCCAGGGATTGCAACGTTAATAGCCGCCCCTCGTTTCGGCCGGTTAGGCGATCGTATTGGCAGTGAACGCATCTTGACAATTGGCTTAATTTTAGCCATTTTCGTTTATCTACCAATGGCCTTTGTTCAAAATGTCTGGCAGCTTGCCATGCTTCGTTTCTTAGTTGGGATTTCCGATGCCTGTTTACTACCAGCTGTTCAAACGTTGATCACTCGTTATTCCCCAAGTGACGCTGCAGGTCGTATTTTCAGTTACAATCAATCTTTCCAAGCGACAGGAAATGTGATTGGTCCTATGATTGGTTCAAGCGTATCTGCCGCTTTCGGTTATCGTGGGGTCTTTATTTCCACTTCTTGTCTGGTTCTCCTTAACCTTCTATGGGTTCGTCGAAGCACCGGCGAATTAAAAAAAGAGAAAAATGATGCCTGAGTTATACACAGAAAAGTTATCCACAATTTTAATTTTTAATTTTTCTCTTTTTCTTATTTTAAAAAAAATAGGCATATAAAACAAAAAAGAAAAGCGGATATTTACTGGTTTTATGACCAGCATATCCGCTTTTCTTTTGGTTAACTTCATCCTTTTTGTTTCACAACTCGTGAAACTTTTTAGACGTATTGTAGTTCTTTTTCATCTTGGTAGGCGCGATCAATTAAGCCGCCCCCTAAGCATTCCATCCCATCATAAAAAACAACAGCTTGACCTGGAGTGACTGCGCGCGCTGGTTCCTTAAACGTAACGGTTGCTTTTGTGCCATCTTCAGATAAGGAAACATGCACTGGGATATCTGCTTGACGATAACGGAATTTAGCCGTACAGTCAAACTCTTTTGGCATTGGTGTATCAACAGTAAAATGAACCTCACTGGCTTCTAAATGTGTTGCATATAGTTTTTCATGGTGAAATCCTTGTCCCACATATAATGTATTGGTAGTTAAATCTTTCCCAATTACAAACCATGGTTCTTGTGTTTTACCGCCGCCACCAATTCCTAAGCCTTGGCGTTGACCGATAGTATAATACATCAGACCATCATGTTGTCCTTTGATTTCGCCATCTTCTGTCACCATGTTGCCTTTTTTAGCTGGTAAATAATTACTCAAAAATTCTTTGAAATTCTTTTCACCAATAAAACAAACGCCCGTTGAGTCTTTTTTCTTGGCTGTGGCTAATCCAGCACGTTCAGCAATTGCACGAACTTCTGATTTTTCCATGCCACCCAATGGAAACATTGTTTTTGCCAATTGGGCTTGTGATAATTGGCTTAAAAAATAGGTTTGATCTTTATTATTATCAATTCCACGTAACATATGCACTACGCCATTTTCATCCGTTTCTACTTGCGCATAGTGGCCAGTTGCCACATAGTCAGCGCCTAGTTGCATAGCATAATCTAGGAATGCTTTAAATTTAATTTCTTTATTACACATGACATCTGGATTTGGTGTCCGTCCTAACCGATATTCTGCTAAAAAATATTCAAACACACGGTCCCAATATTCTTTTTCAAAATTGACCGAATAATACGGAATCCCAATTTGATCCGCTACTTTTGCGACATCTTTATAGTCCTCAGTTGCGGTACAGACACCATTTTCGTCTGTATCGTCCCAATTTTTCATAAAGATCCCAATTACATCATAGCCTTGCTCTTTTAAAAGCAACGCTGTGACAGATGAATCGACACCGCCACTCATGCCTACCACGACACGCGTTTTGCTGTTATCTGCCATTTTATCACCATCATTTCAATTAGATTCTGAAATCATCCACGATTTGAAGGTCGTAACTTTTCAGTGCTTTTCATTATACTATTTTTTTTAAATAAGTAAAGCAAGCCGGGCGTATAATGAGAAAATACTTGGAACAAAGACACAGCCAACAAGCTATTGCTTTCAAATAAACAGAAAACCTGAAGGAACAAGCTACTTTCACTTGTTTCTTCAGGTTTCTCTAAATTATTCTACTTTCTCTAATACACCACGGCTAATTAAGCCATCCATTAAGAAAAAGTATTTTTCTTTACTCATTTCATGTTGTTCATTCTTGAAAATATTCATTGGTTTTAAACCATTTGCCGTTGTAATGGACATTTTCAACTCTTTTAGATCAGCAGTGATCGTAATTTTCAATTTGAAGCCTTCATTTCTCTGAGGCGTTGGATCTAAGGAACGAATCAATTGAAAGTTCCCTGATTTTGTTTCAGTAAAGCCGTTATCTTTTAATGTATAGCGTTTTGCACTAGGATGTACTTTGTAAAAAACTGTTGAGCCTTCAACAGCAGCCGTTGTTGTAAATGCCATGGGTTCCACCTCGTTATTTTCATTGTTATCTTCATTATAGCGAAAACCTTTAGCTGCCGCAATCAGATTATTTTTTCAATTGTTGAATCACTGCAACTAGTACTTCAGAAAAAGTCGCAATTTCTTCTGGTGTGTTCCCGTAGCCAAAACTAATCCGGATTGATTCTTTAATAGCTGAGGAATTTTCTCCATACATCGCTGTCAACACGTGCGAAGGATCCACAGTTCCCGCTGTACAAGCCGAGCCTGTTGAAATCGCAATACCTCTTAAGTCCAAATGCATTAAGAGCAAATCACTGGGAATTCCTTTTAAATGAAGATTTAAGACATGCGCTAAACGATTGGTTGGTTCACCATTAATTGAAAAATCAATATTGGCTTCTTCTAACGCTTTTAAAATAATCGTTTGAAAACTTTGATAAGCTGTTTTTCTTGCTTGCTTTTCTGTAGAAGTTAGTAATGAAACGGCAGTACCCATGCCAATAATTCCAGCTAAGTTTTCCGTGCCCGCACGTCGTTTTTCTTCTTGTTCCCCACCATGTAAAAGAGGTGGTAATTGGATTGCATCGCTTTTAAATAAAAAACCTACGCCTTTTGGACCATTGATTTTATGAGCGGAAATACTTAATAAGTCGATCCCTAATTCATGAGGTAAAATGACTTCACTTCCATAAGCTTGGACGGCATCTGTATGAAAAATCGCCGAATGATTTTTAAGAATTGCACCAACTTCAGCAATCGGTAATCGATTTCCAATTTCATTATTGCCATACATCATTGAAACCAAGATCGTTTCTTCGCGTAAAGATTTTTTGAATTGATCCATTGAAATCTGACCATTTTCATTCACAGGCAAGTAAGTCACTTCAAAGCCTAGCGTTTCTAAATATTCCATCGTTCGTAACACAGCGGGATGTTCAATTGCCGTAGTAATAATATGTTTTCCTTCTTTTTGACGAGAAAAAGCAACTGCCAAGATAGCTGTGTTATCCCCTTCTGTGCCACCACTATTAAAAATAATTTCGTGGGGTTTGGCTTGTAAGCTCTCAGCAATCGTTTGACGCACTTCTTCCAGAAGACCGTGTGCCTTTCGTCCAAACTGATGAATACTTGATGGATTGCCAAAAGTCGTTTGCATATTTTCAGTCATCGCTTGAATGACCGTGGGATGAAGCGGCGTTGTTGCCGCATGATCTAAATAAATAGGTTCCAAATGACTCGTCCCTTTCCTTATGTTCTGGCGTTATTCTAGCATAAAAAGCTTAAAACACAAAATCAGAATACTTTCTCTTCTATTTATAAAAGAGATAAGAAAAATAGGCCCAACACTATTAAAGTTGTTAGACCTATTTTTAGTTTAAGGAACCACTTATTCTCCTTTTGGTTCTAAACGGAATAATGGACTCATTGGTTTATTTTCATGAATACGAAGTAACGCTTCCCCCATTAACTCAGCGCAAGAAATAATATTCAAGGTTGCTGGTTGGCGGTCTGCTGTCGTATAAACAGAGTCAGTAATACTAATTTCCTTAATTGGCGCATTTTCTAAGGTTGCTTTTGCGCCTTCTGATAACAAACCATGCGAGGCGCAAGCATACACTTCTTGCGCACCATTTTTCATTAAAACTTCCGCCGCTGTGGCTAACGTTTGACCAGTATTCAAAATGTCATCAACAAGAATACATTTTTTCCCAGCGACATTCCCAATAACGTAACCTTCTTGACGCACCCCATCAATCTCTTCATGGTCGACAATTGCTAAGGTCGCATCTAAGTACTCCGATAAACTACGTGCGCGTTGAACGCCACTGTTTTTAGGCGAAACAATCACAATTTCTTCCCCTACTAATGCTTGTTGACGATAATAATGAGCAAACAAAGGCATTGTAAATAAATTATCTACTGGGATATCAAAAAATCCTTGGACTTGAACAGTATGCAAGTCTAATGTTAACAAACGTGTTGCGCCTGCCTCTACTAACATATTAGCAACTAATTTCGCAGTAATGGGTTCTCTTGGTTTCGCTGTGCGGTCTTGGCGAGCATAACCATAGTAAGGCAAAATAACATTAATTGTTTTTGCGCTAGCACGTTTTAATGCATCAATTAAAATAAGCAATTCCATCAAATGATCATTTACAGGGGCATTCGTTGCTTGGATGATGTAGACATGATCGCCACGAATACTTTCTTCAATATTAATTTGAATTTCGCCATCACTAAATTGGCGCACGGTGCTTTTTCCTAATTCTGTTCCTACTGATGCTGCGATTTTTTCAGCAAGTGGTCGATTTGCATTTAAACTGAAGATGCGTAAGGTGTCATCTTGATAGTTTTCGGTCATGATATCCTCCGTCAATATAAAATAATAGTCGTTTTCATTCATATTCTACCATTTTTTGTCATAAAAATCATGGGATCCTCCTTAATTTATTGAAAGAAACGGTTTTCTTTGTGAAAAAAGCGCTTGTATTTAGGTGCACCTAAAAATTATTTGCATTTTCTTAAACTATCCCTTATACTGATTTTAAGGCAAACCTAAAAAGGAGGAATTTCATGAGAAAAAGCTTTAACTTAGCTGTTCAAGCGTTAACCGTTCAATATCAAGGACGGACCGCTTTAAATAATATCCACGTTACTATTCCCTCCGGTAAAATTACTGGAATTATCGGACCAAATGGTGCTGGAAAGTCAACATTTATTAAAGGGTTATTAGGCTTGATTAAAACAAAGGAACGTGATGTTTTGTTAAATAATCAAGCGATTGACCAACAAAAAACAACCATTGCCTATGTAGAACAACGTAGCGCCTTGGATCTTAGTTTCCCAATTAGCGTTTTTGAAACGGTCTTGCTAGGAACCTATCCAAACTTGGGACTATTAAAACGCCCAGGAAAGAAAGAAAAGCAAGCAGCCATGGCTGCATTAAAAATGGTGCAATTAGAAGACTATGCGCAACGCCAGATTGGCGAACTTTCTGGTGGCCAATTACAACGTGTGTTTATCGCCCGTGTTTTGGCCCAAGGTGCTGAGGTGATTTTTTTAGATGAACCTTTCGTCGGCATTGATATGTCTAGTGAAAAAGTGATTATGGATATTCTCAAATCATTAAAAAGTCAAGGTAAAATGATTATCATTGTTCACCATGATTTGCACAAAGTATCCCACTATTTTGATGAATTAATCGTTTTGAAAAACCGGCTAATTGCTGCGGGTCCTGTTGAACAAACGTTTACTGCAGAAACGCTCCAAGAAGCATACGGTGATTTGTTAGGTGATTTATTAATACAGGGGGTTGCAAAATGATTGCTGCATTTATTGATGGTTTATTCCGTTATCAATTTTTACAAAATGCCCTTTTGACGTCTATAATTGTCGGACTCATTTCAGGGGTAATTGGTTCATTCATTATTTTACGTGGGATGTCTTTGATGGGTGATGCGATTTCACATGCTGTTTTACCAGGGGTCGCTGTTTCTTATATGTTTGGTTTCAATTATATTTTTGGCGCTTCTATTTTTGGCTTACTAGCTGCATTATCGATCGGCTTTATTACCCAAAAAAGTCCACTAAAAAATGATACTGCCATTGGTGTTGTCTTTAGTTCTTTTTTTGCTTTAGGGATTATTTTTATCTCTTTTGCAAAAAGTTCCACCGATTTATATCATATTCTGTTTGGAAATGTATTAGCGGTCGCAGATACCGATATTTTAATTACTTGTGTCGTCGGCGTGATTGTTTTGATTTTTGTGGCATTGTTTTATAAAGAGTTGCAACTCACTTCTTTTGATCCCACAATGGCTCAGGCTTATGGTTTAAATATTCAATTTTTCCACTATGCATTGATGTTTTTACTAACATTAGTCGCTGTTTCTTCTTTGCAAACCGTCGGAACTATTTTAGTCATTGCCATGCTGATTACACCAGCGGCAACAGCTTATCTATTAACAAATCACTTACCGACAATGATTGGCTTAGCCTCTACTTTTGGGATTTTAAGTTCAGTGATTGGCCTATTCTTCAGTTATTCTTATAACTTAGCTTCTGGTGCGACGATTGTTTTAACCGCCGCCTTATTCTTTTTATTGGCTTTCTTTTTCTCACCAAAGAAAGGCCTAGTATTTGTAAACCGTGAGAAAGAAATGGAGGAATCAACGAATGAAAAAATTTAGTTTATTTTTTTTAACACTTTTAGCAGGGTTAACGTTAGCTGCTTGCGGGAATCAAGCCGCTGAAAAGAAAGAAAAATTAGCAATTGTGACAACGAACTCGATCCTATCTGATTTAGTGAAAAATGTTGGGCAAGACAAAATTGAGCTGCATAGTATTGTGCCAATTGGGACAGACCCTCACGAATATGAACCGTTACCAGAAGACATTGCGAAAGCTTCTGAAGCGGACATTTTATTCTTTAACGGCTTGAACTTAGAAACAGGCGGAAATGGCTGGTTTAACAAATTAATGAAAACGGCCAAAAAAGTTGAGAATAAAGATTACTTTTCTACAAGCAAAAATGTTACGCCACAATATTTAACAAGTGCCGGTCAAGAACAAACAGAAGATCCGCATGCTTGGTTAGACATTGAAAATGGCATTAAATATGTAGAAAACATTCGTGACGTGTTAGTAGAAAAAGATCCAAAAAATAAAGATTTCTATACAGAAAACGCGAAAAATTATACCGAAAAACTTAGCAAACTACATGAGGAAGCCAAAGCTAAATTTGCTGATATTCCTGATGATAAAAAATTATTAGTTACAAGTGAAGGTGCCTTTAAATATTTCTCCAAAGCTTATGATTTAAATGCCGCTTATATTTGGGAAATTAACACAGAAAGTCAAGGAACACCTGAACAAATGACCACGATTATTGATACCATTAAGAAATCAAAAGCACCTGTATTATTTGTTGAAACCAGTGTTGATAAACGTAGTATGGAACGTGTCTCAAAAGAAGTGAAACGACCAATTTACGATACACTTTTCACAGACTCTCTTGCCAAAGAAGGAACAGAAGGCGATACGTACTACAGCATGATGAACTGGAATTTAACAAAAATCCATGATGGCTTAATGAGTAAATAAATAATAAAGAAGAAAGAACCAAGTTGACTCCCCCTCAACTTGGTTCTTTCTTCTTTATTTAACTAATTCCTCAATATCAATTACTCGATCCACAATTTCTTCATAAAAATCTGCTTCATGGGAAACCAGAAAAACCGTTCCTGGGTAAACGTGAATTGCTTCTTGTAAACTTTTTTTGGCCGCTTCATCAATATGATTGGTTGGCTCATCTAAAAATAACAAATTACTTGTTTGCATCATTAGTTCCGCTAGTTTTACTTTTGTTTGCTCACCACCACTTAACAGGGCTAACGACTGCATTGCTAACTTATCTGGTAAACCTGCTCTAGCCAAATGACTTCTTCGCTCTTTAATCGTTGTATCTGGAAAACGATCTGATAAATAGTCTAGCGGCGTTAACTGCTCATTAGGCCACGCCAAGTCTTGGGTAAAATAAGCAATTTTTGTATTCAGCGGATAATGAAATTCTCCATCTAATGAAGGAATCACTTTGGTTAACGTTTTAATTAATGTTGATTTGCCAATCCCATTAAAGCCTTTCAATGCGACTTTTTCACCGACATGAACCATTAAATCTAACGGTTCTAACAAAGGTTCCCGATAGCCAACAACTAACTTCTGGGTCGTTAGTGCTTGCGTTGCAACTAACCCTTGATAAGGAAATTCAATCGCCGGCTTAGTCAAGGAACCTGGCGGAGTCAATCGTTCCAACCGGTCCAATTGTTTTTGTCGACTTTTAGCCATCGTTGCTCGATTTCCAGCTTTGTATTTACGAATGTAGGCTTCCATTTTTTCAATTTTTTCTTGTTGGGCCTGATACTGTTTCAAATAGGTTTGTTTATTCTGCTCTTTTTGTGCAAAAGATTTTTCTACATTTCCAGTATATTTGGTTAATTTGCCAAACTCAATGTCTGCGATGCAATTCGTCACTTCATTTAAAAATTGATAATCATGGGAGACTAATAGAAAGCTTCCTTCAAAATTATTCAGATAGCGAATAAGCCATTGAATATGTGTATCATCTAAATAGTTGGTGGGTTCATCTAAAAGTAACACATCAGGGGCCTCTAACAATAATTTTGCTAAAATCACTTTTGAACGTTGACCACCGCTTAGCTCCCCTAACTTTTTATCCAAACCAATTGCTTGTAGTCCTAACCCGTTGGCTAAATCCTGAATAATCGTGTCGATTTGGTAAAAATTACTTTCATCTAAATCTGTTTGTAATTTGCCTGCTTGTTCTAAAAGTTTTTCCGAAGCCGTTTGACTGTATTCTTCATAAAGTTTTGTCAGTTTCGCTTCTTTATCAAAAAGTTCTTGAAAGGCTTGTTTCAAAAAATCAACCATCGTTAGTGATTGTTCTACAGAAACGTGCTGATCCAAGTAGCCAATCTTACAATTTTTTTGCCACTGAATCGTTCCTTCGTCTGGCAATACTTCCCCCGTTAAAATTTTAATTAAGGTGGATTTGCCGACCCCATTTTGGCCAGTTAAGCCTAAATGATCCCCTTTATTCACTTGCAATGAAGCCTCTTCATACAAGACCTTTTCGCCAAATCGATGCGTTAAATGTTCAATAGTTAAAATACTCATTTTCGTCACTTCTTTCTTGTTAACTGATTATTTTGGGACAACAAAAAAAGAACCACGTCTGCACGTCGTCCATCCTGACAGAAATCCCGACAACCGCTTGTACGTACACTCAAATAAGACTAGCTTTTCTAGTCACAAAATGTCCTATCAAGCGATGAAGAAATTAATTGCTCGGCTCCACAACAGTGCTTCATCTGTTCTTAAACTATCGGGAGCTACTTTTCTTGTTAATTTATCAGTTAAAACAAAAAACATGTGAATCACCTTTCTTATGCTTGTATTCTACCATAGAATGACAAGAAAGCAAGCCACGTTAGTTTATAACGAAAGGAGCCCACAAACCATCATTTTGTCGGCTCCCTATCCCTATTATTCTGATAAATAGTTTAATGCATAGCGTACGTGGTACTCTGCTGCTAAAAGTAAGGCACGTTCATCAATATCAAATTGTTCATGATGGTGTCCAAAATGAGTAGCAGGATTTTCAGGGTTTCGTGAACCGACCCGTCCATAGATACCAGGAATTACCGCTAAGTAATCAGCAAAATCATCCGCCCCTAAACTTTTAGGATGATCGGTCACAACATTTTCAAAACCAACAATCTCACTGGCTACCTGCTGTGCACGGTTGGTTGCTTGTTCTTCATTAATTAATGGATTCGCTGCCGCATAAACAGAAAAATCAGCAATTTCTGTGCGATGAGACTGGGCAATTTCATGGGCAATTTCTTCGACTCGTTGTAAAACAAATTGGCGCGTTTCCTGACTAAATGTTCGAACAGTGCCTTCAATGGTTGCATGGTTTGCTACAATATTATAGCGTGTTCCTGCTTGTAAAACGCCAATTCCTACTACGACAGAATCTAAAGGATCAATCTCGCGCGCTACAATTTTTTGTAATTCCACAACGATACTGGCCGCTGCTAAAACAGCATCCCGGCCATTCTGTGGTTGGGCGACGTGACTACTTTGACCACTGACTTCAATTTTAAAAATATCACAAGAGGCGTTGGTGGCGCCTTTGGTAGCAACTAATTTTCCGACTGGCACACTGGAATCTAAATGAATCCCAAACACTTGGTCGATTGCTTCTAAATAATTTCCTTCCACAAATTGTCGAGCGCCTGCACCAATTTCTTCCGCTGGCTGGAAGGCCAGTTTAACCGTTCCTGAAAAGGTATCCTGATGTTTTTTGAGCACTTTAGCTGCACCTAGCAATGCTGCCGCATGACCATCGTGTCCACAAGCATGATTGAGTCCTGGATTTTTAGAAGCATAGGCAGCACCTGTTGCATCTGGCAATTCCAACGCATCAATATCTGCACGTAACAAAATCGTTTTGCCAGCGCCAAGACCTCCTTCAATGGTTGCTAAAACACCCGTTTCCCCTACTTCTACAAACGGAATAGCTAAGGCTAGTAGTTCTTCTTTAATGCGCTTAATCGTTTCATATTCTTTTAAACTTGCTTCAGGGTATTGATGAAAATGACGTCTTAAATGGATTATCCATTCATTTTCTGTAGCAATAGCTTCTTGGATTGTTTGAATCGTTGTTGTACTCATTATAAATGCCTCCTTTATTTTTTACCAAATGTTTCCCAGGCTGGAACATTGGCGCCTTTTGATGTTTCTGCAATGACCTTTTTCGTTTCTTCTTGTTGATATTCTTCTACAACTTTTTGATAAAGTTTATTCTCTTGATCTTCTTCTCGGGCCACGACAATGTTCACATAAGGTTTCGCTTTTTCGTTTACAGGTTCTAAGAAAATAGCATCTTTATCTGGTGTATACCCAGCATCGACAGCCATGCCGCTATTAATCACTGAAGCATCGACATCTTGTAAAGCGCGCGCTGTTTGCGTAGCATCTAATTCAGTTATTTTCAATTGGCGTTTATTTTCAGTAATATCACTGACAGTCGGTAGTTGCTGTTTCGCAGGATCAACTTTTATCAGTCCTGCAGTTTGTAATAAAATTAACGCCCGCCCACCATTCGTTGGGTCATTAGGAATAGCAATTTCTCCGCCGTCTTTAATTTTCGTGATATCTTTCAATTTATTAGCGTAAATTCCCAATGGTGCATTGACTGTATTGCCAATTGATACTAATTTCGTCCCATGCTCTTTATTGTAATTGTCTAAAAAGATTTGATGCTGAAAGGCATTTAAATCAATTTCTTTTTCTGCTAATGCTGCATTTGGTTGCGTATAGTCTGTAAATTCTACCAATTGTAGATTAATATTTTTCTTTTTCAAACGGTCTTTGACCGATTCCCATTCATCATTTTTTGTTCCTACAACCCCTAGTTTAACGGTTTCTGTCTTAGTATCCTTCGCAGACCCCGATGCACAACCTGCAATCGTAAAAGCTAATACCCCAATAAGTCCAATTAATTTACTAAATTTTTTCATTTGTCATTTCTCCTTTTTCTAATGTGATGTTTTTTTGATTAATTGATTACTAATGGCTTGACTGATAAATACCATAATTAAAATAATTAACGTGGCCATAAATGTCACATCGGTTTGAAACCGATTGTAGCCTCGAGTAATCGCTAAGTTGCCCAGACCACCAGCCCCAATTGCTCCTGCCATGGCTGTTAATCCAATTAAATTAATAATTGTCACTGCTGAAACACGAATAATACTTGGTAACCCTTCAATTAAATAGACCCGAAAAATAATCCCTAAGGGACTCGTCCCCATGGCTTCTGCCGCTTCAATAACACCAGGATCTACTTCTAATAACGCATTTTCAATCTGGCGCGCGAAGAACGGGATTACGCCAATAACTAATGGGACTAACGCTGCAGTTGTACCAATTGTCGTTCCTGCCAAAATTCGTGTTAATGGTTGAATCAGTGCGAGCATAATGATGAAAGGAATAGAGCGGCAAACATTAATAATTTTTTCTAAGACACTATACAGGGGTGGATTTTTCAAAACACCACTGGGGCCAGTACTGACAAGCACGACACCCAACAAGACTCCTAACACACCAGCAATCAAGGCTGTCCAAAAAACCATGTATACTGTTTCCCATGTACTTTGAAGAAACTCTTGTTTTAATTGGACAACATTCGGAAAATATTTCTCAAATAATTGATACATTCTCAGTTCACTCCTTTTTTAAATCACCTGTAAATTCTGATTTTGCTTCGTTTGCTGATAGGTTTTCAAAACATTGGTTCGCACGCCTTGTTTCGCTAAATAAGTAAGGGCTTGTTGACGCTGGGCCTCATCACCAGAAAGCACCACAATTAAATGGCCAATAGGAACATTTTGAACAATTTCGACATTACCATAAAGGATATTCGTATACACCTGATATTGGCTATACAATTGTGCAATTAATGGCTCGTTCGTTTGATCCCCCACATAAGAAAATTCAATTAATTCTTGATTTTTATCTAAATCAGCTAATTTAGGATGTTCAAGAATCGTGGTTAACGCTTGGTCAATATGAGTTGCCGTCCGAATAAAATCTTTGGTTAAAGGTTGTTGGGGTTGACTAAAAATCGAAACAATATCGTTTGATTCGACAACGCAGCCATTTTCCATCACCGCGACTTTATTACAAATTTCTTTAACCACTTGCATTTCATGGGTGATTAAGACAATCGTCAAGTTCAGTTCTTGATTTAACTTTTTTAACAAAGCTAAAATCTGTCCCGTTGTTTTTGGATCTAACGCACTCGTCGCTTCATCACAAAGTAAAATTTCAGGATCATTTGCTAAAGCGCGGGCAATCGCAACCCGCTGTTTTTGCCCTCCTGATAGTTGACTGGGGTAAGCGTCCCGTTTTTCACTTAGTCCAACTAGCTCTAATAAATGGCTGATTTTTTGACGCCGTTCACTTTTACTTAGCCCAGAATATTTTAATGAAAAATCGATATTACTAAATATGGTCCGCTCTTTCATCAAATTAAAATGTTGAAAAATCATTCCAATCTTTTTTCGTTGTTGTCGTAATTCCTTTTTAGAAAAAGTTAAAATATTTTCTTTGTTAATAATAACGGTGCCCGCTGTTGGTCGTTGCAATAAATTAATTACCCGTACTAACGTACTTTTTCCAGCACCGGAATACCCAACGATTCCGTAGATATCCCCTTTATCAATTGTCAAAGAAACATCTTGGACAGCCTGAATTTCTTGTTTTTTTTGTTGAAATGTCACACTGATATTTTTTAGTTCAATCATTCTTTATCCCCCTTCATTCTTACCAACCTGCATTTTTTCACAAAAAAGAAAAAAGCGTCCTCAACGATACAACTCGAGTTGTGTCGTTGAGGACGCTTTTTTGCGTGTTACCACCTCATGTTCAGAATTTGCTCACACAAATTCCCTTTTCAAGTACGGAACAACATGTTCGATACCCTAGCTCGATAACGGGAGCCCCCGTCGCCGCCTTGTGTTTAACACTCGGAGCGCTTGCTCAATAGCCATTTTCCAAAACGTCTTTGTCACCTATTCTCAGCTACCTAGGCTCTCTGTTAGACAAATCAAGTCTTGTACTTACTATATCACTGCTTTTTTATTTCTATTCATTCTAAACTGATTTTCATCTGTTTTCAAAATTAAACAGACTAGAGTTAATGTCCCCTTCGAACAGCTTGTACTGTTCATCACTTACAAAGGCCATACTGCGTCGAGTAACCGCAGACAGCATCTACTCTGTCGCTTCGCGCCAGTCGTAGTGATTCACAGCAAAAAGCCCTTCACTAGCGTTTTGCTAGTAAAGGGCGAATGATTCGCGGTACCACCTTTTTTCGAAATATAACTGATTCTTTATATCTCATCTCTTATCCAAGTCTTTATTAACTTGGTGCACATGGTAACGGGTGCTTAGCCGAAATTGCTTACTTATCAGCAATTTATTCTCAGAGGCCATCTTCAACTTTTCTGAACCTTGTCCCTTTTCACCAATCAGGACTCTCTTTTGAAGGTCATCAAAATTTACTCTTCTCTTCAACGAATGAATAGTTATCTGTGATGTTGATTTACACTTTACTAGAGAAAAAAGAGATTGTCAACAGTTTTTCTCAGAAAAAAATCATTTTTCTTTTTTTACGAAAGAGCAATTGACAAACTTTCGTCTATACGTTATTCTATTTCTTGTGCACGAGATTTGTACGATTTTTCAAAAGGAACTTTGACGATTACTCGTCGCAGTGTAACCTTTGAAAGTGCCGCCTTAGCTCAGTTGGTAGAGCACCACCATGGTAAGGTGGGGGTCGCCGGTTCAAGCCCGGCAGGTGGCTTTTTGGTAAAATCCCAACTCTTTAATAAAGAGTTGGGATTTTTTGTTTTGCCTATCCTTAGTGTTCTGTCAAGATGAGAAAATAACAAAAGCAATTTCTTCATTCCACTCGTTATGGTATATTTTAATTGTTAAATAATTATTGGAGTGGAGTACAATGATGAAACAATTACCTACAGAATCAAAAAAATTTGATTTAAAGAATTGGTGTATTGAAAATAAAGCCTATCTTCTATTGATCATTTTAATTTATCAAGTGGCAGTTTTATCCATCGGCATTATCAATTTCCCTTACCTAGATGATAATGCTCGCCAAGTCGCTGGAATGACAGATTTTGGTACGACTTACGCACGTTGGGGCAGTGAATTTCTCTCATGGTTTGTTCAAGGAAGTCGTCATTTGACAGATCTGGGCTTGACCACACCGATTCTAACAGGTCTTATCTTATCTCTCACAAGCATACTGGCTATTTATATCATCAATAATCAAAAAATTAGCTGGGGTTCCTCTTTAGTAGCTACTTTAATTGGCCTCAATCCTTGGTTCCTCCAATGTCTTAGTTTCAGGTTTGATAGTCCCTATATGGCATTGAGTATTTTTTGTTCGTTTCTTCCTTTTTATTGGTGGCAGCGTAATTCTTTTACGTTTTTCTTGGTTTCTGTCTTTTCGCTGTTTGTTATGTTTAATACTTACCAAGCCTCGTCAGGAATTTATATAGTTATCGTCTTATTCCTTACTTTCAAGCAGTTACTTGCTGGAGAAAATTTCATCGATCTTTGTAAAAAAGTCGCACTTGCTGCTATCGCTTATCTACTTTCTATAGTCAGCTACCTTATCGAGTTAAAATTTGTACCTTCCGCAACAAACAACATTGGAGGCAGTCAGGCCTTACCAAGTTTGCACGATATTCCCAGTGTGGCTTATCAAAATAGTTACCATTATTTTTCAGAGCTATTGAACCAAAGTAATCGTTTATGGCTTTTATTACTGCTCCTACTGCTTGTTTTATTTTTTATTAGTCATCTATCAAATAGCAAAATCAGCTTGGGCTTAAGTTTCCTTTATTGTATCTTGTATTTAGGACTTGCTTCTCTCTTAAGTTTTGGTATTTTTATTGTCTATTCAAGAAATATCGCAGGTGATGCGCCTCGCTATATTTACGGATTTGCTGTTTTTGTTACAATCAGCATGTTAAGTTTATTTAACAATCGACAAGTGAAAGCAATTTATCTAACTTCGTTACTTGTGGCCAGCTTGTTATCTTATTATATTTTATCGTTTGTTTTGGTGTATTCTTCCACATTAAACTATCAAAAAGAAGCATTCAATCGACAAGCAGCCGTTTTAACAGATGATTTAAAAAATGTTGTAACAAACGAACGAAAAAAAGTTTATTTAAATACGTTTTTCAAAAATTCAACTGTTTATGCTAATACAAGTCGAAACTACCCAATTCTTTCAAAAATCGTGCCACCAAATGACGGTCTATATTTCCCTAATTATGTTTGGTTCAATACTTCATCGAATTTAGGAGTAGAGATGGCACCACTGACCGACACGGATATGTCTAAAAATCAAAAAGTAGTAAGTAATCACTTTTATGACATTTATACAAACAACAAAGAAATATTTGTGTTTATGAAATAATTTGTTCCATCCAAAAACACTTCTTTTGCAATAAACGTGACTGTATGGTTTGATTAAGATGGATTAAGTATTCTTTTCGGGTACATTTATTACTTCCTGAAACTTGTTTATTTCCCATTTTTCTTATGAAGTAACAAAATTTTTGAGAAAAAACAGCTCGTTTTCTATGTTATGATAGAGAAGTGAAAATCACCAGAAAGGTTGTTGCGGACTATGAGAACTCGTCAGAAAAAATTATTTTTATTTTCAATGATTTTGTGGTTAGTTGAATTTTTAATTACACGGATTTCTGATTCTTTTCCAGGAGCAACGCCATTGTTCGTTGTGATTTGCTTGATTCAAGGAATTCTTTTTACTTATTTCTGTCTTGCTTTTTTCTATTATCCGCAATAATCAGTCAAGAAAAGCAATTAGAGCAGATTCATCAAATTTCTGAAACCGAAAAAATGGCACGTCCTCGCTTTTAGGACGTGCCATTTTTTAAAGCATTATTTGTGTAAATGCCGTTCGTATCGCCTGTTGAACATTTTGAACAGCAGCGATTTGATGGCCTTTTGCTTCAGTCAATTCTTTTTCAATATATTCAGGATAGTAGGTTGCCAAATAACCCAAGACCCAGATAGTTGGATTTGAAATAACAGTCTCTGCTAATGGATACAAATAGGCAAGATGCAATCGAATTTCTTCTTCCAAATGCTGTAGCATAATTGGATCATCATTTTCTAAACGATTCCTAAGTTCAGTACAAATTTCGGAATAGATCGGCGTATTTAACGGTCCAGTTTTTCCTTCTAGTAAGACTGTCTGAGGCTGATTGTCATACCAAAGAAAGGTCAGTGGTTCTGAAAATTGCAACAGTGCTAATTCTTCAATGAACCATTCCCGAGCAAAATAACTAAGTGCTTGGTTCATAACTAAATCTTTTGCGACTTCCACAAATACTGGTTTAGGCAAATATAAACTGGTTTTAATGTTTGCTAATTGTTGATAAACGGGCAATTGATCGCTTACTAACAAGTTCCTTTTAATTGCTTGAATTTGCTGCGTTTCTAATTGTTGATACGCCTCTTCCACTTGCATTAATTGCTGTTCTAACGTTTTTTGTTGTGCTAGCGTTATTTTTTTAGTTTGAAGTAGTTGCTTCAATAAAATATATCCTTCAATAAAGCGACGGCTCTGACTATAAATTTGCATATAAATTGCCGCTGTTTCAAGGTTCTCAAAATAAGACTCTTGAAACGCTTCTGCCAATGCTAGTGCTTCGTCAGCTTCGCCCATTTCCAACAATAATTGGACAATTTTTTGATTTACTGGCGGCGTTTGTTGTAGCTGATAGGCTTGTTGAAAATTTTCTAAAGCGGCGATCTGATTATGTTCTACAAGTGCTTCTTCTCCTTGCGCAATAAAACGTTCATAGTTTTTGGGAAATTCATGAATGGTACTCATATCTAACCTCCTTTATTTCTTATTTAAAGCAGATGAGCCTGGGACAAAAATCCCTTTGGATTTTTGCTCCAGGCTCAAAACCTGATAAACGGCGGGAACAGAACCAACACTACGCATTGCTCGGAGCTATACACTTCTGTCCCGACCTCGATTTTAACTATTCAAACGGACTTTTTTAGTAAAGATTACGAATAATAATTGCTGTTTCTAGGTCGCCCTCAGCGTTCATCTTCTCCGCCTTTTCTTCTAAACTATACCCAGCAAAACTTTCGTTTGTTAAAACATCTGCTACTGTAAATTTAGCAACTTTTTCAATACTGACCGCATCTGGGGCTACTTCTTGCACGCTATCCCAGCCTGTATCAATAAAGACCTTTGTATCTTCTGTAATCGCTTCGTTTGCTTCTAACGCCTGCATAATTTCTTTTAACTTTGCATACGTCATAACCTCGACTTGATTTTCCATTTAAACGCCTCACTTTGCCATTCCTTTTTAAGGATTAGGTTTTAATTTTAGACTTTTTCTTTAATTGTTTTTAATGCGTGATATAAGGCATATTTCATTGGTTTGGCTTTCCATTGGAAATTGCCCATTAATTCTTCGACATGACCGCCAAAGGATTGTTTGAATTTAAGAACCCCATCACTTCCATCAAAGACACCGTCAACGCCATAAAAATTATATTTGGGAATGTTATTTTCTACTGTGTAAGTTAACATTTTATGTTGAATTAAATACGGTGCATAGTATTGTTTATATTTTTCATACGTACCACTAAACAAGTAAACCACTTCTTGTGGATGAACAATGAATAAGGCGCCTGCTAAAATTTCAGGTTCATCTGATGTTTTCATTTCTTTAGCTTCGTCAATCCGTTTGCGCACGGTACGAACTTCATCTTCAAATTCACGTTTCTGGTTATTTTTTTTACGGCTTTTAGGATTGGCAATTAACGCTTCATTGACTTCGTTGAGCGTCTCTTGTAATTTGCGTAATTTCTCATGAAGATTTTCTAAATAAGTAGCAAAGTTTAGTTCCGCCACCATAAATTTCGCTCGTTCGCCAAACTCTTCATAAACAGCTTGGTAATAAGCTAAATCCTTATCTTCAAAATTACGCCGTGCACTTGTTTCTTCCGTTAATTTCTTAAAGAGAGGTAGCTCTTCGTAACGAAGTTCTCGGGTTGTTACTCCATATTCCCATGTTTTCTTGATGTCATATTTAGCATCTTTTCCATAAGATTTCCAAAGCTCTTCTTCTGTTAATCCAGTCATATCTTTGACAAACAGCCAACGTGGCGCGCCATCAAAATTGTGCACATCAAACCCTTGGTGTTCAAAACCAATTGATGTGAAATAGTCAAATGTTTCTTGATTGACCTTTTCAACTTCACTGCCATTAAAATCACGTAAACAAATTTGTTTATTTGGAGTAAAGGTTAAATAAAGGCCATCATTTTTTTTCACATATTTTTTTAAGCCTGTGAAAAAGGCTTCTACACATTTTTTATCTGTATAATCCATCAAAATCCCGCCGTCAATGTCGAAAGCATAACCAATTTTGACTTTTTTCTTGCTTAGGATACACGCAGCAATTAGTTGACCTTCTCGTTTGACGCCAACGTATTCACAATGCCAGCCACGTCGTTCCAATAAATGTTTCATTTCGGGTGTTTCTAAAAAGTTACCTGCAGGATGTGTCATTGCAAAGGTAGTAAATTCTTGTTCAGTTAATGTACTAAACTGATCCATATCAAACAACTCACAATCTTTTTTTGTTAAATAAATTAGCACTTTTCAGCTTAACCTACTTTTTGCTTTCTTTCAAACAAAGTTACCTCACTGGCTAATTCTTATTTTTCGGTTCTTATTAATTATATCTAATTTTGCTAAAATGCAAACAGTTTTCAACGGAAAAAAAGAATTTCTTTGGAATCTTTCATTTTTGACTGAATATCTTTCTTTTATAAAAAATATTTGAGCGTGGGACAAAAATCACTTTGGATTTTTGCTCCACGCTCAAAAACTTATGAGAACCCGTTAAACATCTCTCTCTCAGGTTCTTGATTTACTCAACAGTTACACTTTTGGCTAAGTTCCTTGGTTTATCAACATCGTAGCCTCTTTGTAAGGTTGCATAATACGCTAATAATTGGCCTGGAACAATGCTAACTAAGGCAGAAAGTAACGGATGAACATCTGGAATAATCAGTTGGTCCTGTGGTTTTGCCAAGGATTCCAAGGCAATCACAATATTTCTTGCTCCACGACTTTCAACTTCCTTTAAATTGCCTCTTGTATGCGCTGCGACTTTGGCATCTGTCACAATCCCAATCACAGGTGTTCCTTCTTCAATTAAGGCAATCGTTCCATGCTTCAATTCACCTGCCGCAAAGCCTTCTGCTTGAATGTAGGAAATTTCTTTCAACTTCAAGGCCGCTTCCATCGACACATAATAGTCGACTCCTCGCCCGATATAGAAGGCATTTCGAGTATACGTCAGATAATCTTCCACCAAGGCTTTCATTTGTTGTTTTTCATCAATCAAGGTTTCCATGACAGCTGCTACCACGCTCAATTCGTGAGCCACATCAAATGAGACAGCTGCTAATGTTTGGCGTTCTTCACCAATTGCTTTTGCTAAAATAGCTAAGACAGCGATTTGGGCAGTATAAGCTTTGGTGGAAGCGACAGCAATTTCTGGTCCTGCGTGTAATAACAAGGTATCGTCCGCTTCACGTGATAATGTTGAGCCAGCAACATTTGTTAATGTCAGTGATGGATGCCCTAATTCATTAACCTGTACCAGTACTTGACGACTATCCGCCGTTTCACCACTTTGACTTAAGAAAATGAAGAACGGTTTTTCAGATAAAATAGGCATGTTGTAGCCAAATTCGCTTGATAAATGAACTTCCACAGGAATACTGGCAATCGTTTCAATTAAAGATTTTCCGACCCAACCTGCATTATAACTTGTTCCACAAGCAATAATGTAAATTCTGTCACATTGATTAATTTTTTCAAGTAACGCCTCATCTAAAGTCACTTTTTCACCTTGAGTATACGCTTGAACAATTTTGCGCATCACTGCAGGTTGTTCATCAATTTCTTTGAGCATATAAAACGGATATGTTCCTTTTTCAATGTCATTTAAATCTAATTGCGCTTCAAAAGGTTCTCGGTTGATTACTTGTCCTTCTGGCGTTTCGATTACTACTTTGTCCGCTGTAACAGTTACAATTTCACCATCCACAATCTCAACAAATTGATTGGTTTCTTTAATCATCGCCATCGCGTCACTACAAATAACATTAAAGCCTTCACCTAGACCGATAAGTAACGGGCTTTTATTTTTCGCTACGTAGATAGTATTGGGGTCCATTTTATCCATTAAAGCAAAAGCGTATGAACCTTTAATTTCGGCTAAAGCCGCTTTAAAAGCATCTTTTGTTGAAAAACCATTTTCAGCAAAATGAGCAATTAATTGAACGACGATTTCAGTATCTGTATCACCAATTAAGTGAGCACCACTTAAAAATTGTTCTTTTAATTCTTCAAAATTTTCAATGACACCATTATGCACTAATGCAAAGCTTTGATCGCTTGAAACATGGGGATGTGCATTGGCGACAGTTGGTTCGCCATGAGTAGCCCAACGAGTATGACCAATACCAACTGTTCCATCGATTTCTGGCGTTAATTTTGCTGCTAAATCGGCAATGCCTCCAACTGCCTTAACTACATGGGGCTGTTGGCTTTGATCATTCACACAAATCCCAGCAGAATCATAACCTCTATATTCCAATTTTGTTAATCCTTGAATCAAACTTTCCGTGACATTTTCTTTTCCAATCATTCCGACAATTCCACACATAATGCTAATTCCTACTTTCCAATTGAAATTCTGTATTTACTAGGTCCTGTTTAACTAGCAAATCCCATTATATGTTTCTACCTGCGTGATAACCGCTTTGTTCTAACTTCACAATTAGTTTTTCTTTGTTATCTGTAGAGTGCAGTCCCTAGAGCCACCCGCCGAATCTTCGATAAGCTCTCTCCTCGTCACCTGAGCGTTCAGGTCTGGCGCTATCCAATATTGGTCTATATACCTCCTTTGCAAATATATTCCGTAGAAACATAAACAATAATACAATTAAAAGTAGGTGCTTGTCAACAAAAATCTAAAAAACTAAAATTGGTCTAGTTCTTTAAAGTTGTAAAAAAAGAATCTAGTACACTCATAGTAAGAGAAAGTACTAGATTCTTAATAATAAAAAAATATCCGTTCTATTTATAGAACCTTATCAATTTGTTATTTATTGGAATGGATTATAAAACCGTCCACCATTCACATGGAACAACCAGAAACTGATTCCTAATAAGCATAAGGCAAGTATCATTACCGAAAAATCACGCAGATGAAAAGGTTGTTGCGCATACCACGTTCGATTTTTCTTTTGACCAAAACGCCTTAATTCCATAGCGGTACTCACAGTTTCAATTCGATCTAAACTAGATAGGATTAAGGGTAAAACGATTTGTGCTACGCCTTTGATTCGTTGGCCTAACCGTCCCTTTTTAGACATCTCATAGCCTCGCGCTTGTTGTGCTAAAGAAATATTAAAAAAATCTTCTTGGATATCGGGAATATAACGAATAGCCAGCGCTACTGCATAACTAATCCGATAACTCACACCAATTCGATTCAAGCTGGAGGCAAATTCACTAGGATTTGTTGTTAATAAAAAGATTAATGCCAACGGAATCGTACAGAAATATTTTAAAACTAAATTAAATTCATAAAATAATTCTTCTTGTGTCAAAGTAAACCGTCCGATTCCTTCCCAAATCACGGTACGTGATTGATATAAATCAACCCCATATTCAGGTGCAAAAAGGTAAACCGTTAAGATATTTAACAAAGAAAAAATAGCAATAAATTTAATAACAAAAGATATTTGATGCCATTTAATATTTGATAATTTTAACAAAACAAGCGAAACCACAGACATTCCTAACAGATAACGAGTATCATACGTGGTCATACAAGCCACAGAGACAACGATTAAAAAGACTAATTTGCTTGTGCCGTTTAAGCGATGAATCCAGGTTGAATCAGGATGATAGCCTAACATTTGTCGTTCACTCATCCAAAACGCACCTCACGATCGTAAGCAACAAATTTTTCCGTAAATAGCAAGGGATTTTCCAAGCCTAACGCTTTAGCAAAGGTAAACAAGCTCGTTTCTTTTAAAGAAGCCGCTTGAATTAATTTTTCATCTGTTAAAACAGCAACTGGAGTCGCATCTGCTAGTAAACGTCCATCACAAACTACTAACGCACGTGTTGTATATTCCAACATTAAGTGCATATCGTGAGTGATCATTAAAATAGTCACACCTAAGCGGTTCAATTCTTCTAAAAATGTCATCATTTCTGTATAATGTTTAAAATCTTGCCCAGCTGTTGGTTCATCTAAAATTAATAATTCAGGTTCTAAAACTAAGATTGATGCAATAGTTACCCGTTTTTTCTGACCAAAACTCAATGCAGAAATCGGCCAGTTCCGGAAGGGATACAGCCCACAAATATGTAAAATATTCGTCACACGTTCCTCAATTTCTGCTTGTGGCACATCTCGTAAAACTAATCCTAAAGCTACTTCTTCAAAAATCATTTTTTTAGAAATCATTTGATTGGGATTTTGCATCACATAACCAATTTTATCTGCACGTTCTTTGATTGAATAATTGGAAAAATCCTGTCCTTCCCATAAAATCTTGCCCGATTGAGGCGTGATGAACCCGCAAATTATTTTAGAAAGTGTAGACTTCCCGGCACCATTTTTTCCTACAATGCTGATCATTTCTCCATGATGAATAGTTACTGAGAAGTCATCTAACACTTTTTCACCATGACGATCATATTGATAGGACACTTGTTCCAAACGTAATAGTTCAGCTCCTTTGACTGCACTAACTGAACTAGGTTGGACAGACCACTGTGTCATTTTAGGCAAAACCGTTTCGCCTGATACTTCGGCTAATTTGTCTAAATGACTAACTTGTGTTAAATCAATCCCAGCATATTTCATGGCTGTAACGTACAAAGGTTCACGAATCCCTTGTTGGGTCAACGTATCTTGACGTAACAATTCATCTGGTGTTGTGTCAGAAATAATTGCGCCCTCATTCATGACAATAATTCGATCAACTGATTCGCAAAGAACGTCCTCTAAGCGATGTTCTATTATTAAAACAGTCGCTTTTGTTTCTTGTTGAATGGTGTCAATCAAAGTCATTGTTTCTTGTCCCGCTCGTGGGTCAAGATTAGCCAAAGGTTCATCAAAAAGTAAAATTTTTGATTGATTAATTAGAACGCCCGCCATAGATACACGTTGTTTTTGACCACCTGACAAATCTTGTGGACGGTGTTGCAATAACTGATTCAGTTCAACAATCTCGGACCATTTGTGGACCGCTTTTTTCATTTCTGCTTGTTCAACTGCATCGTTTTCTAAAGCAAAAGCAATATCCTCAGCAACCGTTAAACCGATAAACTGCCCATCGGTATCTTGCAAAACAGTTCCTACATCAAAAGACAAATCAAATAAACTTGTTTCTTGGATATTTTTACCAGCAACCGTAGCTGTTCCTTGAATTTCACCTTCATAAATATTGGGAATTAACCCATTGATACATTGCGCCAATGTTGATTTGCCACTACCACTAGGCCCAACGATTAAAACCTTTTCTCCTTCATAGATGGTTAATTGAATCCCCTTTAATGTTGGTTCAGATTGGCTATGATATTGAAAGGAAAAATTATTAAAAGTAATGATTGGTTTTTTCATTCGGCCTCACCTCAGTTTCTCCATAAAAGAAAGGGTCTGAGCATTAGCAAAGTAATTACTAGGGCAGACCCTTAACCATTTAAATTATTTCGACAGTTTCTTAATCTTTTGATAAACTGCCTTTCTTTGTTCTTGTTGATGCATAAGCTTTCATCAACAATGTTCCAATAATCCCCACAGCGACAATATTTGAAACAGTCGCGAATACTCCTTGTGTAAACACTTTACTTGCGGGTTCACTATAAATCAAAATATCCAAGCTAGGCGCGATTAAGCCCCAAACGACGATATTACCAAACGCTTGGAAAATATTGAAACGCACCATGTCATTTGTTGTAAATTCACCATGTTGAAGATCCATTTTACGACCAGCGAAGCCAAAAATAATACCAATAATTCCTGAACAAATAATCCAGCTCCACCAAGCGCTACCATACGTGGTAAAATCTTTTAATGTGTGACCAATCAAACCAATTAGCCCTCCAGCTACTGGTCCAAAAACAACTGACATTAAAGCAAGAAATGGATACGACGTTTCTAAGTTCGTATTAGGAATCCCAGTTGGAATCACAACGAATCGACCTAAAATAACAAAAACTGCAGAGCCAATTCCAATTGCTACAATTGTCTTGACGGACATTTTTTCTTTCATTTCGCTCCTCCATTCTATAACTCCATTGATTTACAGCCGCTCCCTTCTTGATTTTATCGAATAAAAAAAGAAGATACGCGGTGCATCTTACTTCTAAAATAGTACCCTTTTAACCGCTCTATGTCAATGATAGACGAAGCTTATTAGCTATTTTCTTTTTTTGATTTCCAACAAAGAAACCAGACACTTAACGCAAGCTAGCATTAAGTGTCTGGTTTCTAATTTGTTCTTATTCAACGCCGATTTCTGCACGTACTACTTCGGCAATTTTATCAACGTAATAATCAACTTTTTCTTGTGTCGGCGCTTCAGCCATCACACGTAACAATGGTTCTGTTCCAGAAGGACGAACCAAAATACGACCTTCGCCATTCATTTCTGCTTCTGCTTGTTCGACAACTGCTTTGATTGCCGGAACTTCCATTGCACCATTTTTATCTGTGACACGAATATTGACTAATTTTTGTGGATAAATCGTCACTTCATCCGCTAATTCAGATAATTTTTTGCCCGTTTGCTTCATAACATTCAACAATTGAATCCCTGAAAGCATGCCATCACCTGTTGTGTTGTAATCTAAAAAGATCATGTGACCAGATTGTTCGCCACCAAAATTGTAATCATTTTTACGCATTTCTTCTACAACATAACGATCACCCACTTGCGTTACCACATCTTTTAAGCCAATTTCTTCTACAGCTTTATGGAAACCTAGATTACTCATCACTGTTGTAACGATTGTATCTTTTTTCAAACGTTTTTTCTCAGCTAAATACTTGGCACAAATATACATGATTTTATCACCATCGATAATTCGTCCTAATTCATCGACCGCAATAATTCTATCGCCGTCGCCATCGAAAGCCAAACCAGCATCGGCGCCTTTTTCAACAACCATTTCTGCCAAAGCTTCAGGATGAGTGGAACCCACACCATCATTGATATTCAATCCATTAGGACTTGTTCCCATTGTATAGAAATCTGTCTCTAAATCTGCGAAGACACGATTGACTGCTGTTGCGGTTGCTCCGTTGGCAGCATCTAAACAAACAGTCATATCTGCTAAATCGCCAGGAATACTTTGAACTAAAAATTGCGAATATTTTAGTAAGCCTTCTGGAAATTCATCTAACGAGCCTAAGCCTTCTGCAGAAGGTCTTGGTAAGGTGTCTTCTTCTGCGTCTAACAATGCTTCAATTTCTGCTTCTTGATCGTCTACTAATTTGAAGCCATCTGCCCCAAAAAACTTAATCCCATTGTCTTCCGCAGGATTATGTGAAGCTGAAATCATTACGCCAGCGGATGCTTTTTGTAAACGAGTAAGATATGCTACACCAGGTGTTGAAATCACCCCTAATTGGAAAACTTCAATCCCGACTGATAATAACCCAGCAATCAATGCTTGTTCCAACATCTCACCTGAAATACGTGTATCGCGGCCTACGAGAACACGAGGTTTTCTTGAACTATCTTCATGTTGACTCAACACATAACCACCGTAACGCCCTAATTTAAAAGCTAATTCAGGTGTTAACTCCTTATTTGCAATTCCTCTTACACCATCTGTTCCAAAATATTTACCCATTTTGATTCTCCTTAGTCACTTGATTCTCTGTATTTTCAGTTGAACCAGCAGTTGTACTTTCTACTGTTGATCCCTCACTTGTTGTTTCAGAAGTATTTGATTCTACTTGACTGGATGTACTTGGTTGTACTGCTTGGCTACCTGAGCCAACCGTTGTTGAACTTGCAGGTTCCCCTGAAGTTTCATTTGTATTTGATGACTGTTGTTGATTGTACACGGGGCTCAAAGAAACGTCAACCTCATCTGGTGTAACTACGTATTCTCCATTAACGGGAATAGTCACTGATTGTTTTGTTTCTTTGCGAATATCAGAAATATCTACCGGTACCTCAATTGATTCTAGCGTATCTAAAATTGATTGCGGGCCACTGACCCTAACTTGGTACGTTGATAAACTATAATTGTAATGAGCGATCCCAGCAGGTGGCGTACCTGTCATACTAACATTCAGTGGTACATCTTTCGTTGGCGCGGTTAAGCCTACTGTTACTTTGACTTGTGGTGCTGGATTTTCGATACTTAGGACTTGACCTTTGGCATCTAGCGCTTGAACATTTACCGTTTGTTTAATCGTATCAATTGTTTGTTTGGCACTTGAGACTGGCGCAATCACTTTGTCAATTGCTTTCGCTGTTTCTTCTCCAGTTGTTACTTCTACAGTTTTTGGATCTACAGAAATATTTTTTACTTTGTAGCCTTCTTTTTCAATGTTATCAGAAAGTTGTGCTTCTACATCGAATTTTTTTGTTACTCTCTTTTCAATCGTTACAGTCACTGTTTTCGGTTCAATTTCAGCTGTAACAGCTGAACTTAGTCCCCGAACTGTCAAAGGCACTTCCGAAGTCCCTAATGGCAATTTGGTTAAGTCTGCGACCACTTGGAAATTTCGTGTGTCAGCATTTGATTCCATGTTTAATTGAATGCGGTTCGCACTACGTAAATGAACATTTACACTCTCTTCAAATCCAGAGACATAATATTTGTCTTTATCGTATTGGACTTGGACCGGAATATTATTCAGTGTTTCACTATACGTTTGGCTTGAACCTGAATTGGAGGGATTATTGCCTGTTGCATTGGCATTAAAAAATAACAACAATGCAAACAGCAATGAAAGCAAACCATTAAACCAGCTTTTTTGGGAGGCTTTTCTCATTTGCGTTTAACCCCCTTTGTTACATCATCGATAAAATGCTGTAAAGCACTTTTTTTATCTTCCGATGATTCCGAAATTAACTCCTTACGCAAAATTGTTAAATACTCTTCTTGCGTTAGGCCAGGAATTAATTCATTGTTCAACGTCAAACTAACGTCACCAGTTTCTTCAGAAACAACAATCGTAATGGCGTCACTGACTTCACTGATACCGACTGCGGCTCTATGGCGCGTTCCAAATTCTTTTGGAATTAAATTGCTTTCTGATAGCGGTAAATACGCACTAGCAACAGCAATTTTTTCATTTTTGATAATCACTGCACCATCATGTAGTGGTGTATTTGGAATGAAAATATTAATCAGTAATTCACCAGTAATATCGGCATCCAAATCAATACCTGTCTCAATGTATTCATCTAAACCAGTATTGCGCTCAATGGTTATCAAAGCACCAATTTTCCGTTTTGACATGTACTGAATGGCTTTGTCAAAGGCCTGAATAATACGCTCATCTTCTTGTTGCGCACCTTTATTCGGGCGAAAAAACGAACTTCTCCCTAGATGTTCCAGCCCTCTTCGCACTTCTGGTTGAAAAATAACAACCGCGGCGATTACACCATACATGATAACTTGATTCATTAACCAAGATAATGTATGTAGACCAATTATCTCACTTAGAATGCGGATAATGATAAAAACAGCGACACCTTTTAATAGTTGAACTGCTTTTGTTCCACGAACAAGCATGATTAATTTGTAAACGAGGTACCATACGACTAGGATATCTATGATATTGATAACAAAATCCTTAGATAAGAAATCCGTTGAGATGACTTGCTGCCAATAATTCAAATCTAATAATTGATTCAATTGAAACGACATCATACCCCTCACTTCTCTCTCAAGATTTCCTAACAAGTATACCACATTATTTTCTTTCATCACAGAACGCAAGCGGAAACATCAAAAAAATTTAGGAACTTTTTCAAATAACTTGAAATTTTTCATCAAAAAATCGCATTTCTAACTAAAAAACGTGTCCAAGCAAAAAGCTCAGACACGTTTTTTTGATTTCTATTTAATCTTGCTCACGTTGTTTTCTCTTGGCAGCTCGTTCTGCGCGGCGGGCAGCCCTTCTTGCTTCCGCTTCCGGATCAACTACGCGTTCTTTTTTCACTCGTGGCTTTTCGTTCTCTGGCGCAGTTATTTCTGGTTCACTTTGTTTTTCTAGTTTTGCTCGAATTTTTTCTTCTTGACCAGCTAAACGAGCATAATTATAGAAACGTCTCTTAGCATCATTAATTGTTTTATTAAATAACAATTCCGCTGTATCTGGTTGACTAGATTCTAAGGATGCAAAGCGAACTTGTTGGCGCATAAACTCTTTCATTAATGAAAAATCTGGTTTTTTGAAATCCAATGTCATTGGTTCTTTGCCTTTTTCTCGCAATAATGGATTATAGCGATATAAAGACCAGTAACCTGAATGAACCGCGTCTTTCGCTTCTTTCAAGGTTTGACTCATCCCACCTGCTAAACCATGTGTAATACATGGTGTATAAGCAATAATAATCGATGGTCCAGGGAATTTTTCTGCTTCTTCAAAAGCTTTAATCGTCTGCATTTGGTTTGCACCTGAGGCAATTTGAGCGACATAGACATTTTCATAAGTCATTGCCATCATCCCTAAATCTTTTTTAGAGGCATACTTCCCACTGGCAGCAAATTTCGCAATCGCTGATGCAGGAGTTGCTTTGGAAGTTTGACCACCTGTATTGGAATAGACTTCATTATCTAGAACTAACATATTCACATCAGCGCCACTGGCTAACACGTGGTCAATCCCGCCGTAGCCAATATCGTAGGCCCAGCCGTCCCCACCAATCATCCACTGACTTGGTTTGACAAAAAGGTCTTGATCGTCATAAATTGCTTCCAATAAAGGTTGATTCGTTTTTTCTTCAAGCAAAGCTGCACGTAATTTAGCTGCACGTTGTTGCGTACCTTCACTTTCGGACAGATGTGCTATCCAATCTTCCATCAATAGACGCAATGAGTCACTGGATACAGAAAAAGCTTTGGTCATTTTACTAGCCAAACGTTCGCGACGCGCTTGCGTTGCTAACAACATGCCGTAACCAAACTCGGCATTATCCTCTAAAAGAGAATTTGACCAAGCTGGACCTTGTCCTTGTTCATTCGTAGTGTAAGGTGTCACACCCGCTGCAGCACCCCAAATCGATGAGCAACCTGTTGCATTAGCAATCAGCATTCGGTCACCAAACATTTGCGTCAATAATTTAACATAAGGCGTTTCGCCGCAACCAGAACAAGCACCAGAAAACTCTAATAAAGGTTTATTAAATTGCGAACCTAAAACAGTATTCGGTTTTGCTGGGTTTTCCTTTTGACGTAACGTCATAGCAAACGCCCAGTTCATAGCCTGCTCTTTTTCTTCTTCATAAGGTTTCATTACTAAAGCTTTGCCTTTAGCTGGACAGGCTTCAACACAAAGACCACAGCCAGTACAATCTTTGACTGAGACTTGGATACGATACTTCAAGCCGTCGGCACCACGTAGATCACGCACAATGAATCCTTCTGGCGCTTCAGTCATTTCTTCTTCATCGGCTAAGAATGGTCGTATCGCCGCATGGGGACATACAAAGGCACACTCATTACACATGGTACATCGATCGCTAATCCACTCAGGTACTTCTAATGCCACCCCACGTTTTTCAACTGCCGCAGTTCCCAAAGGCATCCGCCCATCGGTCATCCCATTTTTCGCTAGTGTCGCAACAGATAACGCATTGCCTTCTTGACGATTAATCGGTTCAACAATTTCATGAACAAAATCACTAACATTTTCTGAACGTTTTCGCGGTTGAACTTCAAGCGTTCTCCACTCTTCTGGAACAGGTACCTGATGCAACAATTCAACGGTCTTATCGATTGCTTGAATATTTTTTTCGACAACTTTCATGGACTTATGACCATAACTTTTCAGTGCTTCTTCTTTTAAAATTGGCAACACTTGCTCAAAAGGCATAATTTCCGCTAATTTGAAGAAAGCTGTTTCCATCGCGGTATTAATTCGCCCGCCTAGTCCGACTTCACTAGCTAATTTCACTGCATTGATTGTATAAAACTGAATCTCATTTTCAGCTAGATACCGTTTTAATTGATTTGGTAAAAATCGTGCTAGTTGTTCATCATTCCAAATGGTATTTAAGAGGAAAGTCCCGCCTTTTTTTAACCCTTTTACTAAATCATAAGTATGCAAATAAGCGGCTGTATGACAAGCCACAAAATCAGAATGTTCAATGAGGTACGTTGAACGAATAGGCGTCTCGCCAAAACGTAAATGAGAAACGGTCAACCCGCCTGATTTTTTTGAATCATAATAGAAAAATCCTTGTGCATACTTGTCTGTATGATCACCGATAATCTTAATTGCTGACTTGTTCGCCCCTACTGTCCCATCAGAACCAAAGCCCCAAAATTTAGCTTGATAGGTTTTCGGATTCGTCAAATCAAGTGGTTTGCCAACTTCTAATGAAGTATAAGTTAAATCATCATCAATCCCAATTGTAAAACGCTTCTTCATGGCAGAACGTTCTTTCATTAATTCATCAAAAACCGCAACAATTTGATTTGGCAGCACATCTTTAGAACCTAAACCATAGCGTCCACCAATAATTGTTGGGCGAATGTCCGCTTCATACATCGCACTTTGGACATCCAATAATAACGGTTCGCCACCAGCACCGGGCTCTTTCGTCCGATCCAAGACAGCAATTGCTTTAACTGATTGTGGTATTTTTTCAAGAAATGTTTCAACTGGAAATGGTCGATAAAGATGGACATTAAGGAAGCCAACTTTTCTTCCTTGTTCTTGTAAATAATCAACCGTCTGTTCAATTGTTTGCGCAACTGAACCCATTGTGACAATCACTTCTTCCGCATCTTCTGCGCCATAATACGTCACCAAATCATAATTGGTTCCCCGTAACCGATTAATTTCTTTCATATATTTTTGAACAATACCAGGTAATTTTTCATAATAAGGATTTATTGTTTCTCGTTGTTGAAAGTGAATATCTGGATTTTGGTTCATTCCACTAACGGAAGGGTGATTCGGGTTCATGCTCCGACGACGAAATTCGGCTAATTTCTCTTGATTTACTAAGGGTGCTAATTCTTCATAGTCAAGAACTGCCACTTTTTGAATTTCATGACTTGTTCTAAAGCCATCAAAAAAGTTCATAAATGGAACACTCGCTTCAATCGAAGCCAAGTGAGCCACTGGTGCCAAATCCATCACTTCTTGCACACTGCTTTCTGACAACATAGCAAAGCCTGTTTGGCGTGCGGCCATTACGTCTCCTTGATCACCAAAAATATTTAAAGCATTCGTGGTTAAAGCTCGGCTCGCCACATGAAAAACAGATGGTAATAGTTCTCCAGCTATTTTGTACATATTAGGAATCATTAAAAGTAACCCTTGTGAAGCCGTATAGGTCGTGGTAAGCGCGCCTGTTTTTAAAGAGCCATGGACCACGCCGGCAGCACCAGCTTCCGATTGCATTTCGACTACTTTCACAGGTTGACCAAAGATATTTTTCTTACCTTCGGCCGACCACTGATCAACAAGCTCAGCCATTGTTGAACTTGGTGTTATTGGATAAATGGCTGCTAATTCTGTAAAGGCGTAGGAAATATAAGCAGCTGCTGCATTCCCATCCATTGTTTTCATTTTCCGCATGTTTTTCTCATCCTTTATATCTAAAAAATAGAATAGTTGCACGCATATTCTTGTTTATTATAGCGAAATTTCACAAATTATGAAAGATTTTGTCAATTTTTTTGCTTAAAAATAAAAGAGAAATTGAGAAAAAACCACTTTATCCTCTATAAACAAACTATTTCACTGAATTAAAATTACTTTATTTTGTGAAATAGAAATTATCTATTCGTTCACAAACTAAAGAATGAAAGAGGGAGATAAGCGTTTCGACTTATCTCCCTCTTTCTAAACGTTAAGATTATTAAAAGTAACGGCTTTTAGTACAACTCCAAATATTGTTCTCTTTCCCATTCAGAAACGGTTTGACGGAAGGCTGCCCATTCCATTCGTTTTGCTTCTACAAAATTGGCAAAAATGTGACGACCTAATGCATCAATCATTACTTGATCTTTACGTAATTCTTTGATGGCATTGTGTAAGGTTGATGGCAAATCTTCAATTTGTGCATGTTGACGTTCTTCCTCATTCATCACATAAATGTTACGATCAACTGCTGGCGGTGGCGTAAGTTCATTACGAATACCATCCAAACCTGCTTGTAATAAGACTGCCATTGTTAAATACGGATTCGCTGAAGGATCGACAGAACGTAATTCTAAACGAGTCGATAAACCACGAGATTCAGGAACTCGAATGAGTGGTGAACGATTTCTGCCGCTCCAAGCTACATAAACAGGCGCTTCATAACCTGGTACCAAGCGTTTATAAGAGTTCACTGTTGGGTTACATACCGCAGTATAGGCACGGGCATGTTTTAATAAACCACCTAAGAAATGATACGCAGTTTGGCTTAAGCCCATCTCTCCTGACTCGTCATAAAAAACATTACCTTCTTCATTAAATAATGACATATTGCAGTGCATGCCAGAACCATTAATTCCAAACAAAGGTTTTGGCATAAATGTTGCATGCAAGCCATGTTTGCGCGCAATAGTTTTCACAACTAATTTGAACGTTTGAATATTGTCACAAGCATCAACTACATCAGCATATTTAAAGTCAATTTCATGTTGACCAGGTGCTACTTCATGATGCGAAGCTTCCACTTCAAAGCCTAAACTTTCTAACTCTAAAACAATATCACGGCGACAATTTTCACCTAAATCGGTTGGCGCAAAATCAAAATAGCCACCTTTATCATTCAAATCAGTGGTAATTTCACCATTCTCATCTAATTTAAATAGGAAAAATTCTGGTTCTGGTCCTAAGTTAAAAGAAGTAAAGCCTAATTCTTTCATATCAGCTAAGGCGCGTTTTAAATTACCGCGGGGATCTCCGGCAAAAGGGGTACCATCAGGATTGTAAATATCACAAATTAAGCGCGCAACTTTTCCATGGTCGCTTTCCCACGGAAAAATCATCCATGTAGATAGATCAGGGTATAAATACATGTCACTTTCTTCGATACGAACGAATCCTTCAATGGATGACCCATCAAACATCATTTTATTATCTAATACTTTATCTAGCTGACTCACAGGAACTTCAACATTTTTAATTGTTCCCATAATGTCGGTAAACATTAGTCGTAAAAAACGTACGTTTTCTTCTTCTGCAATATGTTTAATCTCTTCTGCCGTTTTGGCTTTTCTTGTCATCGGTCTGATCCCCATCCTTCATTTTTATTGGCTGCTGAAACGTTAAAGCCTTGGTACATTCGATTGGAACGGATTTTGCTGAGTAAGTCCTCCTTGCGAAAGAATTTCGTCGTATAAAATCTGACGAACATCTGCATCGGTTAACGGACGAGTCGCCTCGGCGGTGTTTTTTTGTTCCTCTAATTTCATTTCATACACACGCTTAATCCCTGCCATGTTCAATCCATCAGATAAATAATCTTTAATTTCTAACAAAACATCAATATCATTTAAAGAATACATGCGTCGGTTGCCCTCACTACGTTCTGGATGAATCAATCCCTGTTCTTCATAGTAGCGAATTTGTCGAGCGGTCAAATCCGTTAGTTTCATAACTGTACCAATTGGAAAAACTGACATGGAACGGCGTAACTCTTTTTCTCTCATCTCCATCCTCCTCTCTTAGTTATTTCTTAGAATAACAATAGAATGACAAATTGTCAAGAACTTATGTTAGATTTTCTAACATAAAACAAAAAACCTGATAAATATGGACTTTCCCATCTTTTCACAGCTGATTTTCTCCTACTAATCAAAAAAATAGAAATGATTTGTTTTTACAAATCATTTCTAATCAACTTACCATTTTTTATTCTTTTTCGGATTCAGCCAACCATTTAGACTCTTTTTTCGCAAATCCTTTCACGATATACCGATTTTCATTTTCAGCATATTCTTCTGAAACCATTAGTGTCATCCGGCGAAGTTCACTTAATAGTTGTCCATCAGTTGGGCTAATTTCTAATTGATAAGGCTCGAGTAATTCCATCATTTGGGCACGAATAGCTTGAACCAGTTGTTCTTTATCTTCAGAAATTTTAGTTGAGATCAATACATTGGGAAATAAGGTTGGGACAAATTCTTTGCTGTCCACTTGATCACTTTTATTATAAACCGTCAAGCACGGAATATTTTCCAACGCTAATTCTTTCATCAATGTTTGAACCGTGCGTTCATGTTGTAACCGATCTGGCGCACTTGCATCCACCACATGGAGCAGTAAATCCATCGTCCGACTTTCTTCCAATGTCGACTGAAAGGCTTCAATCAGTTGTGTTGGTAAATCTTGAATGAAGCCAACCGTATCGGTCAGAGTAACTTCCATGCCTTGAGGCAATTGCCATTTTTTGGTTAAAGGATCTAACGTTGCAAACAATTGATCCTCTGAATAAGTTCCTGCTGTTGTCAACATGTTGAGAATGGTTGATTTGCCAGCATTGGTATAACCAATCAAGCCAATTTGAAATAGTTCTGAATTTTGTCTTTTTTGGCGGCTTCGTTCACGATGAGCAGTGACTTCTTTTAACTCACGACGGATGCCTAAGATTTTATTCCGAATGTGTCGGCGGTCCGACTCTAATTTCGTTTCACCAGGCCCGCGTGTCCCAATACCTCCTCCAAGTCGGGACAACTGTTTTCCTTGACCAGCCAAGCGAGGCAATAAATAATCCAATTGTGCTAATTCAACTTGTAACTTTCCTTCTTTGGAGCGCGCACGCAAAGCAAAGATATCCAAAATTAATTGTACACGATCAATTACTCGCACAGCTAATGCTTCAGATAACAGTTGATTTTGACGCGGTGTGAGCTCATGATTAAAAATCACAAGATCCGCTTCATAGGCATCTGTTAATTGAATTAATTCTTCCAATTTCCCCTTACCGATTACGGTTTGTCGATCAACTTGTGGTCGTTTTTGCGTTAAAACAAACACCACTTCTCCATTAGCGGTTTCCGTTAAATTCGCCAGTTCTTCCATTGATGCAGAAAACGTCTGATAATTTTTTTCCGTCTCAACTCCTACTAGAATCACTTTTTCATGAGTGGTCATCGCCTACTCACTCTCCTTCTGTTGTAGCCATTCCGCTACTTCTTTTTCCAACTTGGGCAAATCTGTTGGCTGTTGAACCAAATCCCACCAATGCGCAGCCATTCGATTTCTAAACCAAGTCAATTGACGTTTTGCATATCGCCGCGATTGCTGTTTGACTGTTTCAACCGCCATCTCTAATGATTGTTCACCGGAAAAATACGGAAAAAATTCTTTATAGCCAATGCCTTGAGCTGCTTGTGCATGTGGTTGCTGAAACATCTGTTTTGCTTCTTCCAACAGTCCTTCTGTCATCATTTGATCCACCCGCTGATTAATACGCTCATACAATAAAGCGCGATCTGTTTCCAAACCTAATAAATAATAATCATAGAGACGAGCTGGTTTTTCCTTCGGGGTCAAAATACTATAACCGGTTTTATCAAAGACCTCTAACGCACGAATCACTTTTTTGCGATTATTAAAATGGATGCTGTTAGCCGCTAGAGGATCCTTTTGTTTTAATAACTGCCATAAGGCTTGATTCCCTTTTTCTTCCGCAAATAAATTGTACGTTTCTCTAATTTCAGGCGAGTCATCTATCTCACGACTTCCTAGTTGAAAATCATAAAGAAGTGATTGAATATACAAACCTGTTCCTCCAACGATAATTGGCAGTTTCCCTTTTTCAGTAATTTCTTTGATTTTTTGACGACCCTCTCTCTGAAAATCAGCAGCAGAATAAGTCTCGCTGACTTCACGGCAATCAATTAAATAGTGAGGAATCCCTTCTTTTTCTGTTTCTGTGACTTTAGCGGTGCCAATGTCTAACGAGCGATAAACTTGCATGGAGTCACCGCTAATAATTTCACCATTAAAATTTTTTGCTAAAGCAATACTTAATGCTGTTTTCCCCACCGCGGTGGGTCCTACAATAACTAATACTTTCTCCAATTATGTTTCTCCTTCTTCTTGCCAATTTTGACGAGCAAATTTTGCTTCTTCAGGAAAATCTGTATGAACACCTGCCAATTTTAGCTGAAAACAATTTTCCATTTCTTCCATCCGATTAACAGTCCACGGCCGCAGCGGTTTGCCAATTGTGATAAGTTCTTTTTCATGAGCCAACACCCAAGACATTTTTGGATGTAAACTATCGACAAGCGCGAATGCCGGTCCCGCTTGACTTAAATCCTCTGCAGATTCATAAATAAAGGCAATTTCTGTCTTAGGATCAGCTTTTTTTAATTTAACTAAACTTGGAAAATAAAAACTGGAATATAAATAACGAAACGGCCAGTTTTTTTGATTCATTTGTTGGACGACTTTTTTCTCAATTCCTTCATAATGGATAATATCCGTTTTAAGTTCAATATTCAAAAAACCATTGAATTGTTCTTCTACAAGACAATTTAAAACATCTTCCAATGTTGGAACACATTGAACAGAAGGATTTTTCTGAAACCAGCTTCCAGCGTCTAGTTGTTTTAATTCGTTTAATGTTAACTGTTGGATTTCACCATGACCATCTGTCGTACGATCCACCGTTTCATCATGCATAACGATTAAATAACCATCTTTAGATAGGTGAACGTCTAATTCAATTCCTTCAGCACCAATACGAACAGCCTCTCTGAAAGCAATACACGTATTTTCAGGATGGGTGCCTTTACTTCCTCGATGTGCAATAATATCTGTCATGCTCTCACTCCAATCTTGTTTATTGTACCATTGGAGTGAGGTGGGTTCAAATATGGGAAAAACTAAAAGAAAGAGTAGGACATCAATCAAAGCGACTGATATCCTACTCTTTAAGTCTTATAAACAATTTAGTCTCAAATCCGTCTTTTTATTCTCTTAATCTTTTAATTCATAATTAACGTATTTATCTAAACCAGATTGGATACTATATTTTGGTTCATATCCAATGGCACGTAATTTAGATATATCCGCTAAAGAATCTTTGATGTCCCCAGCTCGCGCTTCTTTGTATTCAACTGGCAAAGTGACTTTCATAATATCATTTAGAGAAGAAATTAACTCATTTAAATCGGTTGCTTTCCCTGTTCCGACATTATATACTTCCCCAAGTGATTGGTCAGAATGAGCGACAAGATTCAACGCTTGAACCACGTCCTCAACAAAGACAAAATCACGAGATTGTTTTCCATCACCAAAGATATTGAATGTCACTTCTTGATTGGCTAATAAGCGTTTGTAAGAGTCCATCACAATCGAAATAACGCCAGAATAAGGCGAATTAGGATTTTGGTTTGGCCCATAAACGTTAAAGAACCGAACAGCGCTTGTTGGAACATCATATAAATGACAATAGTTTAACACATATTTTTCAGAAGCAAATTTATCCACCGCATAAGGCGTTAACGGACGAATTACTGATTCTTCCTGTTTTGGTAAAGTTGGCTCATCGCCGTAAACTGCTGCAGAAGAAGCAAACACCAAACGTTTTAAATCTTTCTGGTATTTCCGAATTAATTCCAGTAATTGTAACACACTCTCAAAATTCACTTGGTGTGTTTCCACTGGACGTGCTACTGAGTCTGCTACACTAGCAATCGCTGCTAAGTGAAAAATGTAATCGAACTGATACTCTTGTAGTACTTTTTCCATTAATTGTTGATCAGTCACGCTACCTTCAATGAACGTGATGTTTTCAGATGCGTTTAAATTTTCAGTTTGGCCCATTGATAAATCATCAATGACCACAACTTGATTGTCTTTACTATAATAATTTGCTAAGGTTGAGCCGATAAAGCCGGCGCCGCCTGTGATTAAAAAGTTCCTCAAGTTTCCCACTCCAATTAAAATAATACATTAATTTTACCATTTTTAGGTGTCAAAGACTACAGTTTGTTTTTTTCAATAAAAAAGGAGAGAAAATAACTTTCTCAACCTTTTACTAAATATTTTAAATTCTTTGCGTTATTCACAAAACTCTTATGAATGAATAAGAAATAGATAATGTACACAATTCCATAAGAAATGAAACTATAAATACTACCGCCAAACCAAAGATTACTAAAGATAAACAATAATGTAACCAACGTTTCCAATACAGTACTATTACCTATTTTAACGTTCATATCTTTGCATAGAAAAATTTCCGCTAAATTACAACGAAATGCTAAACTTACTAATATCAACCCAACAGTTAAATTCAAGTTCCCAACAACGAAAATCACAAACAGCGACAGGATTAACGACAAGGCAAGTGTCAATACGTTAACAAATAAAATTGTTTTTTCTTTTCTCAACGTTTTTAAATACGTATTAATTAGTAAAGACATCCGACCTTCATAAATAACTATAGGAAATAGAATTCCCATAAATTTCAAACTCTCGCTATATTCGGGTAACCACATACCTAAAACAAATTTGACGGGTACATATAACAGCAGAATTGCATACGTCAACGGAACAAAAACACCTCTTAATGTGACAAATAAAGACGGCAATCGCTCTTTATTTGTCCGTCTTAACAACGGAAACATTACAATTCCAACAGCATTAATAAAAGTTAAAAACATATTTGATAAACTTAAAGTAAAGGACAATTTACCAAAGGTTTCGATAGTCCAACGCTGTTGAACAAAAAAGCGAATGGTTCCCATTATTAGCATACTTGCTATACTACTGAGCATTAGTTTACTACCTATGTTAATATTATCAACTATTTCAGGAGTAACTTCCTTCAAACTCATCATGTTCACACGCAACATGTCTTTAACTCTAAACATTCCCCAAACCGTAATAATCAGTTTAGAAAGTATATCCATAATGATTAGCCAATAAAAATCTCGTCCTCCTAATGCAAAGTAAATTGCAATGAACAGGACATATAAATAGCGATCATTTCTGGATAATTGAGCATATTCCTTAATACGATTTGTTGACTGAAAAACATACAGAATAAACGTTTTTGCAATTGTAATTACTGAAACAATGGCCGTCAATATCAAAATAATCCCTTGATATTCTTTCGGCATGAAAAAGTAAGCCCAAAGAATGACAAAAGCAGAAATACAACATTCAAAAATCGCTAAATACCAGAATTGAGAACCGAGATTTCTTTTATCTAAATTTTCGTATTCTTCTCCCCCGATTTTTAAATAGATACCATCAATCCAGCCTAAGTGGAGAAATCCAACATATGAAGAATAAAAAACATAAAGTTGCCAATAACTGTATTCTGTAACGCCTAGCAACTTAGGAACAAATAAATTTAAGAGAACCGAAATACCCAACGTTGCAAAATTTGCAGCCACAGTATAATAAAGGTTTTTAGCCACCATTTTTGCTTTTGAATTCATAGCATTATGCTCACTTTCTAATTTTATATTTCATGATATGGTACATATCTGTGCTAAAATAAAACTTATGATGATACTTAAAAAAGGCACATAGAATCGGAATAATTTTTTTTCGTTCTAATAAAGATACTCGCATATTCAACTCTTTAATCAAGTTTGAAAGAACTTTGTCTTTATATTCAAATTCTTCAACATGTGGTTGATTATTTAAATAATTCTTTGCAGCCTTTGTACGCTGTAATCTCCGGCGTAAAGTATTCAATCTTTCTTCAAAGTGGTTTTGTCTCTTAGCTAAATCAATTTCTTTTTTAAAGGAACTTTGTCCATGTTTACGCCATCTAATTAATTCTTCCCTAACGATATAGAGCCCATCACTTAGTAAAGAACTTCCCCACATCGCCATATCATGTACAGGATTTTCCATTTCAGATGCGTATAGATTAACGTTTGCAATAAAACTCTTTCTAATTGCATATACACAACCTGGTCGACGTAAAAATAAATTGTTTTCATTAAATACAACCTGTTCTTCTTTTTGATTAGGCAGTTTAACTGAATCAATTTTTTTTAATTCCTCTGCTAATCCTCCCGGTTCTACTAATTCAGTATAATCGCTTACTAAAACTTTGACATCAGTGTTTACAAAAGCGTTACACATCACTTCAATTTTAGATACATCCCAAATATCGTCTTGATCACAAGTAAAAACAATTTCTTTTGTAGCAGCATTCAATAGATTAAAGAAATTTTTGCGCCAACCTAAATTTTCCTTATTGATTTTCAAATGCCACGTTTCACCTAATTTATTTTCAGAGATAAATTTTTCAATTATTTTAACTGTAGAATCTGTAGAACAATCATCCCAAATCAATACTTCATCAATTTTTTTCGATTGATTTTTTAAAGAATCCAACTGTTCTAAGATGTTTTTTTCTCCATTATAGGTAGCCATAACAACAGTTGCTGTATATTGTTGGTCCATTTAAGTACGCCCTCTTTCTAAAAAGCCTATAAATAATCTTTATTTTTGGTAAAAATCATAGGGATGATGAGTGATTCTTTCTTCTACCGGAGGCATTTCCATATAATCTCCATAGCGTAAAGTCAAAAATTGTTTTCGCTTTTTAATGGCCATAAATTGATGTCCTTCAAACTCTACATCTTCATATTCCAAAAACCACTCATTAGGAAACACACCCCAATCTATATGAATCCATTCGAGATAACCACAATGATTTGTTGTTCCAAATGGGATTTTTTTTGCCTCCGTTTGATATAAATCACGCCAATATTGATCGTTTCCTGTTTTTTTTGTTTTAAAATGATGAGGATAACGTGTTATTAATTTTATTAAAGCCTTACTAAGATAAAAACTTCGCGCATAGCTTAAGCCTAAAGTATCCATTAAGTTTAACCGATACTGTTCCGTTTTATTTCTCAGTTCATTTCTCTCCTTTTGACTATCAGGGATGCCATCAATTGGAAAAATATCTACAAAAACTCCTAAGTCCTTATCTTCTCCACCAAAATATTGTTTTGAATGAGCTACAGTATTAGGATCAACTAACTTTGCAAAAGGATAACGAAAATGTTTCCTTGTTTCAAAAGAAAGTAATTGATAGTTAGAGTCGTTTTCAAGGATTTTAATTAACACTTCATAATCTGGTCTCGGCATAACTATATCAATATCATCATCCCAAGGAATAAAACCTTTATGACGTTCTACACCAATCAAGGTTCCATAAAATAATGTATAATGCAAGTTGTTAGATCGACAAATATTATCGATATACACTAATATTTCAACAGCCTTCGCCTGAACTTCGTTTAACGTAAGTTTTTGCATGATATTACTCTCCCACTTATATAATAATCAATTGTATAGTAGAAAAAATGAGCATCATTGCTCATTTCCTCTAATCAAATCATTTTCCATGTCAGTACGATACTGAATTTTACCTAAGTATAACCAAAAGATAACTGTTGCAAAACGTCTTGTTAAAATGACTTCAGTTATCAGTAATCCAGAAATTAAAATGACTAACACAATTTGGTTATCTAACACAAAATCCATATAATTTTTAATTCGAACGCTAAACAGCAATTTAGCAGAGTTAAACATTTTAGATAGCAAGAAAATTAGAAATACAATTGTACCTGAAATCCCTGTAGCTGCTAATAAATAGAAGAAAAAACTATGCGGTGTTTGAGCTGTCTTAGCAATATGAGATTGAGGCAATTTATCTTTAGCTATATCTGCAAAACCTTTTGGAGAAGTGCCAAATATAGGATTTAATTTCATTAAATCTATCGCACTTTGCCAAAGAGCAAATCGACTATTTGAAATATCGTCTTTCCCCTCAACATCTGGTCTCTTAGTAGTAATTTTCTTATTTCCTAGAATTTCATTTTCTTTATTATCTAAAACTTTTGGTACTTCAATATTCACTGAATTTGCAGCAGCAATATACCCTTTTTCTATTAACTGTAAGCCCCCGAAAACAATAGCACCACAGAAAAAAGAAACTAATACTGCTTGCACAACTTTTTTTATAACTGCTTTGGATGTATTTTTTTGAAAGAACCAAATTGTAAAGAACATCCCGAAAATTACCATTGAAATCAACTGAATAACTCCTGATCTTGATCCAGACAATGCTACATAACTAAATTGTAGAAAAATCACCATTGCACAAACCACTTTTAACCATTTGCTATTGGTATTAATAAAATTCCGCACGCCAACCAAAATACAAACTAATGAGATGGTACATGCATAGTTAGGCTCCACAAAAACACCATATAATCGATTTTCAAAAAAACCGATTCTCATTCCGTAATACAAAGACTCTACTGGTTTTGAAAAGCTGATTCGCGCAAAAAATAAGTATAACCCAACGATGACTAATGCGGTCCAAACAATTAAAAGTACATACTCAAAAGCTTTAAAAACAGATTCATCATTCGAACGCCCTACTTCGTAAACGGAAAAGAAAAAGATACATTGCCAAATGATCAACTTAATGTTCTCTGAAAAAGCATACGTATGATTAATAAATGTTGTTAAAAATAAAATTCCTATAAAAGCAATTAGCCAGTATTCTATTCTTCTTTGTTTTTTTTCTATAAAAATTGGCAAGAAGTGACATATGAAGTAAACACCTGACAATAGCATAATTATCAAGGTAAATAATGAATCTATTTTTGTTGGTAAAGTCGAATAAATGCTAACCATTCGACAAATTAGAACTAACTCAAAAAAAACAATATATGGTATAGCTATCCTTTTTTCTATTTTTTGCATCTGCTGTGATAAATTAATAATCATCATATCCTCCAATTATTTAAAACAACTTTTAGATTACAACTTGTTAATCTATTGTTTTTTCTATATATTTTCTTTTCAATTTAATTGGTATTTTATAAAAAGGAAGACCAAACATAAGTAAAATCATTGATAGTTTACGACTTTTTGTAAAAACTTTATTTTTCATAATAAAAATAAAGTTTTTCCGAAGATAGCGAACAATTTGTTTCGTTTCTTTTTCCTTCGAAGCATTACTAATCAAAATTTTATCTAATACTAAAAAATTCGCAAAACAAACTCTTTGATGGGCAGCTTCTTCTATAACTGCTCCCTTACCTTTCAATTTAAGTTCATTCTTCTCCCAAGCTTCTATAAACTCAAATTGTTTATCTGAAAATGTTTCTGTATTAATGCTGCCCATTCGATGATAATAGTAATATTTTTGTGTTGAATCAATAGAAACTTTCTGACATTCAGACAACAAATCTACTATAATAAATGAATCTTCATGATACTTTCCTTTAGGATATCTTAGATCCGCAAAGAGTTTTCGTTTATATAACTTATTTACAGCATGTACGGAGATAATATTTCCTTGTAAAATTAACAATAATGCTTCTTCTCTGGAAAAAGTTCCCTGTATTAAACTTTTTACAATTGGCTCTTTCCCCTCATAGACATCATAAATACCACAGATTGATAAATCGGCATCTTCTTTTACGATATTTGTATATAATAGTTCATACATATCATCTGCAATGTAATCATCACTATCTACGAAACCTAAATACTCACCTGTTGCTATTTCAATTCCAGCATTACGAGCATCGCTGAGCCCTCCATTTTCTTTATGGATAACTTTTACTCGTTGATCTTGTTCAGCAAACTGATCACACATTGCTCCGGAACTATCTGGAGAGCCATCGTCTACAAGAATCAATTCAAAGTCAGTAAACGTTTGAGCTAAAATAGAGCGTACGCATTTTTCTAAATATTTTTCTACATTGTATACAGGAACAATAATACTAATTTTGGGCATATCAATTTCCGCTACCTTCTAAAATTTTAATTGTATGTTTTAATGGTTCTTCCATACTGTCAAACAGTGGCCGCCAACCTAATGCGTAGATTTTTTGATTGTCTAGTAGTGCTTTTGTTGCTTTAGAAAATCCTTGTTTTTCTTGGGCGGTGGCTTCCCCATGAATCACTTTTGTTCCAGCCACATTGGCTAATGTTTCCGCAAAAGTGCGTAACGTAATATCGCAATGTTCGTTTGAAACATTGTAAGCTTCCCCTGTTTGCCCTTTAACTAATAAAAACAGAAGAGCAGATGCAATATCTGCAACGTATGCATAAGAGTATAGTTGGGTCCCTGCACTTTTTAACACAATGTTTTCTTTATGGACTGCATTCATAATAAATTGAGAAGAAGCTTTACTATCCGAAAGTAACATCGTAGGCCCAAACGTACGACTAATTCTTGGAATAACAACATCAATACCATATTTTTGAATATAAGCTTGACATAATGATTCACTTGCTCGTTTCCCTTCAGGATAACCAGCCCGTAGCGTGTTACAGTCAATATAACCGCAATAGTCTTCTGTAAATTTATCAACATCTCCACGATTTTCTCCATAGATTTCAACAGTTGATAAAAATAACACTTTTTCACTATTCGCTTTAACTGCATAATCTAAAATATGCTGCGTACCAGCAATATTGGTCATAATCGTTCCAATTGGATCACTGGCATATGATTTAGGATGTGTATTACTAGCACAATGCAACACATAGTCACAAGCTTCTGCTACCTGAATTTCTTCTGTCACATCTCCGATAACTATATGGAATAACGGATCTTCTAAATAACTAGTAAATCGCTCTTCCAAACGCGACAATGTTCGTCCCATCGCCCAGATTGAAATATTCGCATTTCTCGTTTTGTTTTGGTACATAAGTACATCAATTAAAAAGGTCCCAATCATGCCTGAAGCACCAGTTATAAAAACAGATTTATTTGTTACTTTCGTCCAATCTGGTGTCTTCTCTAAAACTCGTTCAACGTCTGATAAATAATTATCATCTGTAAATAACATGGTATCCCCTCCACTACTCTTCTTTCATTTTCAAGAAGCCTTTAAATAACTGTAAGTCATCTTGTGTGGTTAACTTAATGTTTTTATCTGAGCCTAAAGCAAAATACAATGTTTCGCCTAAATCCACCATCATAGTATTCGTATATGACGATTCAGAAATACCAATATTCTCACGGAATGCTTTTTCGTAAGCCCAAGTTAATTTTTCAAATTTATAGGCTTGTGGCGTTGACACGCGACGTAATGTTTCACGATTAATATATTGTCGAGTTGTTTCCTCAGTTTCTTTTACAAAAATTTGTTCATTATATGGCAACGAAGTCACTGCATTGCCGTATTCTTGACACTTAACAATTACATCAGATAAAACTAATTCATCAACTAATGGACGAATTCCGTCATGGATAACAATAGTATCTTCTGGGTTTGAATGTTCTTTTAAGAAATTAACCCCATTGTTAATTGATTCTTGACCAGAATTTCCCCCTGGGATAATCCATTGTAATTTGTCAATATGGTACTCTTTTGCATAGGCATCTAGTGTTTGTTCCCAACCTTTTTTACACACAACTAAGATTCGATCAATGAGTGGATGCTTTTGAAAAGATTCCAATGTGTAAATAATGATTGGCTTTTCCTCAATCATAATAAACTGTTTAGGAATATCCTGCCCCATTCGTTTACCGACTCCACCGGCAATAATTAAAGCTGTAATCATTTGATACAAAATCCTTTCCCTAACTAGTCAATGACTAGTTTTATTTCAATTTTGTTTAACTTATATATTCATCAATACAGCCAAAACTGCATTCAATCTTTTACATTTTCTCATAACTATCAGTAAGTTTCAATAATTTATCGTAGACCTTAATCGAACTGTAAATATTTTTGTTCGTTATTTTAATAAAAAAATTACGGACAAACGAGAAAAACTCTATACTTTTTGATTCACAAAAAACATCTCAAAATTCTGTAGAATTCAAATAGTAGAACTCAAGCTGTATTTAGAAGTGAGTAAAAATCGATTTAAATATCAGGCATGTCAATGCCATTTATCGCGGATATAAGTATTTCAGAAAATACTATTTATTATTTAAATACGTTAAATAGACCATGATCATATGTTTGAGAAAAAATAATTTCATAATAAAAAGCACTTAATAAAAAATAAAGAAGCCAGAGGATTTTCTCCTCTGACTTTCACGATGTTCACTATTTTTATTTAGCAATACTATTTGACAAAGAACCTCGATAGATTGTTTGGTCGTTGGTCGTTACCTTTATAAACTTATTCTACATTTTAAAGGCGCGGCTATCTAACCAACCAATTGTTCGACCATTTATTTGAAATTGATAAGCCGTAACACCTGTTGATAGTTTAGCGGATTGAATGATCTGCACATTTTGATTCGCATATAGAGAGCCTAAACCTATTTTTTCTCCATCTTCTGCTGTATTATTTGGTTTTGTATATAATCCATGCTTCGATGAAACTGCTACATCGCCTATTTTGGCTCTACGACTCATTTTACTATACGTGGCTTTATCTAGTGTAGCTGTGAATGCTCGTTTGTCCATCCAGCCTGCATCTTTTCCACCTACTGTAAAATGGAGTAACTCTGTCCGGCTTGTTTTGGCATATCCTATGATATGAACGCTTTGGTTCGCATATTTATCTCCCATACCGATATTAACGATTCCAGGAGCTGTATTCATAATTCCATTAAACACGCCATGTTTTCCTGATTCAGCTGCTGGTTTTACTTTTGCCATGTAATCATAGCGTTTTTCATCTAGCAGCTCATCATACACATTGCTGAAGGCACGGCTGTCCAACCAGCCGATTGTTTGTCCATTTATTTGAAATTGATAAGCCGTAACACCTGTTGATAGTTTAGCGGATTGAATAATCTGCACGTTTTGATTCGCATATAGAGAGCCTAAACCTATTTTTTCTCCATCTTCTGCTGTATTATTTGGTTTTGTATATAATCCATGCTTCGATGAAACTGCTGCATCGCCTATTTTGGCTCCTCGACTCATTTTACTATACGTGGCTTTATCTAGTGTAGCTGTGAATGCTCGTTTGTCCATCCAGCCTGCATCTTTTCCACCTACTGTAAAATGGAGTAACTCTGTCCGGCTTGTTTTGGCATATCCTATGATATGAACGCTTTGGTTCGCATATTTATCTCCCATACCGATATTAACGATTCCAGGAGCTGTATTCATAATCCCATTAAACACGCCGTGTTTTCCTGATTCATCTGCTGGTTTTACCCTTGCCGTGTAATCATATTGTTTTTCATCTAAAATTACATCATACTGTTTTCCACCACTAGATGTAAATCGTCCAGTGTAATCAGCATTAATATCAAACACACCTACGCCGATATCAACACCTGGAATCGTTAATAATGAAGACCATTGCCATGCCGCATAACCTTCATTTTTGTGCCATAACTGATCTGCAGTCGGTTCAAAAGGATACTGAGCAATCCAAATATTTTCAGTCCCTAGTTGTGTCGGCGATAAAACTCCTTCTGTAAACCAGGCTGCCATTGAATAATGTAATACATTCGTAAAACCTCTTGCTTTTAATTGATTAGCAAAAGCAATTGAATTAGCTGTCAATTGTCCATTATTCATGCTACCTTCTTCTGCATCATTAATCATTAAAGTGTCTTTTGGTAATCCAGTATTAATTGCTGTATCGGCAAAGTAGTTTGCTTCTTTTATTGCCTGATCTTTTGTTGTAAAGTGACTATAGTGATAGGCGGATACTTTTATTCCCACTGCATTTGCATTTTGAACTTGTGCAAATCTTTCTGGATTTTGATAAGTTGTCGCTTCGGTCATTTTAACGACCACTCCGCCTATCCCATAACTTTTCATAGTTTGATAATTTGCTACACTTAAACTACCATTCCAAGAAGATACATCGATAAAGTTTTTAGGCGGACGATTTGCCTCTGTTATGCTAATAGGATCACCGTAGGCATATGCGGCTCTTTTTCTTCTCGTTCCTTTCATTCCTGATCCCATAGGTTTGTTCATATCCTCTGTTATTACGATTTCGTCTTCATCTTTCTTATTAGCTTCTGAAGAACTAGTCGTTTCCGAAGTTTCTTCAGCATCTGTTGATTGCCGAGTGTCTGTAGTACCACTCGTGTCCAAACTATTTTTTGTTTCCGAAGGAACTGATGATAAGGTGCTAGAAGAACTTTCTGTCGAAGTTTCCTCACTAGATGACGTAGAGTTTAGTGTTTCTGCTGTATCCGCAGAAATTACTTCTTCTGCACTTTCACTACTTGATGCATCGATTGCATACACTATCGATGAACTAGGAACCAATGTTGTCAGCATTAGCATTGTAATAACAGATATTTTATTTATTCTCTTCATTATTTATTTAACCCTTCTTTTTACGTATTCTTTACAATTAATCCTCATTTAATTATAGTATGTAAATTTTACTTGAAACCAACAATTTTTTACTTTTCAAATTGAAATTTCTCAAAACTGATTAGAATGAGCACTAGTTTCAAATAATTTTCTAATAAATTTTAGCTTACGTCAAGAAAATCTTGCTAACTTTTTTTTACTATTTTGTTTCTAAACTTTATCTTTTTATTACATTGATTGTGTTATTTATTTTTTTACAACAAAATGCTGAACGCTATTTATAGATAACGTTCAGCCTTAGTATAAATAATTGAAGTTTTTAAATATATTCTGTGTACGATTTTTTAGTATCAACAATTAGCGCTTCATGATGAGGTTGACGATCTTCCTCTGGTGGCAATTGCATATAATCTCCAAAAACTTGTGTCAAATAGCGATTGTATCCCACTGGTATTGGCATTTTTGTATCTTCAAATGGAACAAAAATAGCAGATTTAAAATCTTCTAAATGATAAATATTGCCCATGTAGCGTGGTCCGACACATAATTCAGTGACATAAGGAGTTGAACCAAAGGAATACTTGGTCATTCTTTTTTCAGCGAAGCGCCAAATATGATAGCGAATTTTGCTTGAAGAAAAAATCCCTAATAAAACCTTGCTTCCTGTAGCCATCAGACCACCATGTTTTTCTGGAACAACTTGCGAACAAAATAACGCATAAATCAGTGCCCAAAACTTTTGAATTTTTCTTCGCAATTTCCCTTCTGGCGCACCATCTAACGGAAAAATATCAATTGGTAAACCATGAGGGATATCTAAATCCTCTTGATAGGGTTTAATAAAAGTAGTGGCAGTATCCCTAATAGTTATAAATGAATTATGATCATTATATGTTTTAGAAGCAACTAATAATGGATATCTATTTATGTCTGCTTTCTGTGGCCATAGCTTTTTTAATTTTTCATAGTCTGGTCGTGGCATAAAAAAATCCAAATCATCATCCCACGGAATAAATCCTTGACTGCGTACAGCACCAATACAACCACCGCCACAGAAATAACATAATAAATTATTTTCTTGACAAAATTGCACAAAATATTTGGACATAGTTAATGTTACAGCTTGTATTTTTTTTAAATCTGTTTGGGACATCTCTTGCATAATTTTACCTCAATCTTAATCATTTTCTTTCCTTAAAAACTTCTCATAAAATTTACCTCGTAAAGTATTCGGCATCAAACTTACGACAACATGTGCACTGGAACTCACAAAAAAATCTTTAAAACTACCAAGTCCTGCTTGATAGATTGCTTTGCGTCCTTTTAGTCCTGACTTAAAATACTGCCAACCACCACGCCGTGCGTACATATCACTGCCTGTTCGAGCATAGACTAAATGTTCAGAAAGGTTCTGCGCTTTCTTTCCTTTTTTCAATAATCGTACCCATAAATAATAATCTTCAAATCCTGACATTGGCAGATAGTTACCGACCTCTAAAATGTCTGACTTCTTATACATGACAGTCATATGATTAAACGGGTTTCTTCTTTTGGAAAATTCACGAATAGCCTCATTAGAACTGGGAAGGTTACGATACCCCAAAATATTTTCTATGTTCCCTTCAAATTCGATAATGTTAGAACCGGTAATGACCAAGTTAGGATTTTTTTGAAATAATTGCCACTGCTTTTCAATCCGATCCATCTTCATAATATCATCTGCATCCATTCGTGCAATCAGTTCATTACGACAAGCTTTAACCCCTTCTGCCAACGCTTTACCTAAACCAACATTTTTTTCTAGAGGTAAAACATGAAGCACTTCTGGATACGTTTCTTTATATTTATCTACAATGACTGTCATTTCTTCAGTTACAGGACCATCTTCTACTAATACTATTTCATCGACTTTTACAGTTTGATTAAAAATACTGTCTAAACATGCAATAACATATTCAGGACGCTCCTTTATATAAATGGAAAGTAAGACACTTACTGGTACCTTTTCCATTTCTTCACCCCTATTTCTTTTTTCATCCACGCTTGTATATTTTTACATAGAATACCTGATTTTTCAAGCTTTGTTAGAAGTCTCTCTTTTTTTCAAAAAAAAAGAGAAGCCATAGCTCCTCTTAACGGTAAATTCTAATAGCATTCTCTTTACAATAATCCATCGTCAATTCTTCACGTTCTTCAGACTCATCCAATCCTCTTGATGATACTTTATCAAAGAGAATTTTGATGGTTTGAAGCAGAATTTTCATATCCAATAGTAATGAATAATTCTTGATGTACAGTAAATCAAAGTTCAATTTACTATTGTAGTCAGAAGCATACTTCCCATAAACTTGGGCATAGCCGGTAATCCCCGCACGTACATTGTGACGTAAATAGTAATTCGGGTTTTCCTGATTAAATTGATCAACAAAGAATGGTCGTTCAGGACGTGGTCCGACAATAGACATATCTCCGCGAATAACGTTGATTAGTTGTGGCAACTCATCAATACGTAAAGCGCGCAAGTATTTACCAACTGTAGTGACGCGACTGTCGTTACTTGTAGATAAGACTGGACCTGATTTTGCTTCCGCTGTTGCCGACATCGTTCTAAATTTTAAAATCGAGAACTCACGTTGATCTAATGTAATCCGAGTTTGTTTGTAAATCACTGGTCCCGGTGAGGTTGCTTTGACTAAAATTGCTGCAATAAGCATTAAGGGGGAGGTAATCACAAATAGGCAAACAGAGACTAAAATATCGAATAAACGTTTAATAAAATTCTCTTCTGGTTGGATTTCAAAATTTGAGACTTCGATAATACTTTCATCTTCAAAGTTCATCATGTTTGGTTTTAGCATAATTAGATTTTCAAAACTTGTATCTAAAAAGATTTTTTTCTTGTGTTTGACAATTAATTGATACAATTTTACTTTTTCGTTCTCATCAACATTACTTGAAATATAAACAATATCGATTTCATCGATAATTTTTTTTAAGTTTTCATAGTAATTGCTGACAACAACGCTCGTTACTTTATGCTTGTTATTTTTATCAGACATAAAGTTTTGAATTGACCGCATAACTTGATTTTCTTTACCTAGTAAAACAACTTTTCGCTCATTGCTGACCTTTAAGTAAAGATAATAAACAAGAATTCGCCAAAGACTTAGAACAATAATTCCGATTATAAAGGAATATCCTAAAACAGAACGCGGGAACGTAAACCAACGTCCGGCAAATGTCACAATCATAATCGTTAAAGTCATTAAAATTTGACCAATCACCGTGACAAAAATGATGTCACTAATTTTGCGATTATAAAAAATATACGCACCTAACAACAAATTCAAAAAGATAAAAAAGATTGAAATGTAAATTGCAGATTTTTCATAAGCCACAAAGTTAAATGAAGGAATTTCTCGGCCAAATTTCACCATAAACCCTAAGATGATTGATAAATTATAGAGCAAAACGTCTGCTAAAATAATTACAATTCGTCTTGCATTACTCCATTCACTTTTTGATGTCATTAAAAACTTCCTCTCTTCACTTCCAGTAATTACATTATTTGTAATAACATGCAACCCCTATATTACCATAATGTCAGCGGACAAGAAAGTTCTATAGGATGAAAATTATCTGCGATGTCTTTGGACACGACTTAATTCTTCAGGTTGGTCCCAGCCCTCTTCGTCAACAGGTGCTATCGGGCGCTCTTCATTGCTAACAGGACTTGTTTGTTTCATTCGTTTTCTTCTTTTAGGCGTCGTTGGTCTTTCATGTCTTCCTCGTTTTTTCTCTGGCCGGAAGTAGAAGGCTAGCCCAAGGAAACTATAAACAATCGGCATCCAATGAGGCGCTAATAAAATATCTTCCATAAATGAATGAATCCAGATTAAAAGGAAGCCTAAAAGTAAACTAACTTGCAAACGATCCAATGTTTTTTTGCGGAAACCAATCAATAAAATCATACTGACTAAAAAACCAAATAAAATCAGATAGCCGATGACACCAAAATTACTTAACGTAAATAGAAAAGCATTATGTGTCCCCAGCGGTTTCCATGAGGCCACAAAAGGCTCCATACCGACTTTAATATGTTGAGGATCAGATAACCATTTAGCAAAAAACTCATGCCAAATTCGTTCTCTTCCTGTAAATAAATCCACAGTATCCGATTCCGCACATAAGTAAAATAACAATGGTCCCAATGCAGCTACTCCGACAAAACCAAACAGCCAAACTTTCGAACGTTGCAAGAAACGTTTGGGTAAAAGATTATCCACCAGAATAAAACCAACTAAAATGGCAAAAGAGGTTTTTGATTGGCTGACCCATGTACCTAAAACACCACCAATGTATACAGGTAAAAGCAGCAGGTTAAAAACCTTGTTTCTGTATGCTTTGATCAAACTACTGGCCATCATTGTTGAAAACATCAACGTTGCACCAATCGTATTGGTATTAATCCAAATACTTTCTAGTTTATTTGATTCTTTAAAAATTTCGTCTGCTGGAATCAACTGAGGTAACTCCACGGACATCCGATACAAAGTCGCACTCAAAGCAACTAAAGAGACAATTAATAAAAGTGTTTGATCCAAACGATCAAAGACACAAACTTTAAAACAAAGGACCAACAAAATAATTAAAGGAATCATTGTATCTGTTTGCATCGTGCTATGACGGATTGATTCCGTAAAGTGAAACAAGAGCCAGGTGGCTAACGCCAACGCAACGGTTAGCCAGTCAATAAATTTTAATTTCGTACAATTTAATAGCAATACAAGTATTACTGCTATTAATAATAAAATTGAACTATTGGCATACATATATTTTGTGACTGGCGCATCAATTCCTACGACCCACATCGTATACGAGCCGATCATTGTAACTAATAAAATAAGTCGACCGATTCTATTCAATACTTTTCCCATATTCAAACCTCATTCCATGAATGAATCACTAGTCGTTTATTCGATAAATATATGCCCCGTTCTGATCAGGTCCATATAATTTTTCAAAATGAATCGTTGGTGTGTCTAACGGTTCTAATGGTTTATAAACGACCGCATATTTAATCCCATATTCTTTTAATTTTTCTGGAAATAAACGAGCAATAATCGCGTCTTTTTGCATCAACTCTAAAACAGGGGTCTGATTCCCTACTTCGACATTGATATGCGCATAGCGATTATAAATAAATGTGTCTTTTCCTTTTGGATCTAATGGTTTCCAAGCCTCTAAGTCAGGTGTAAAAGCGACACCGTTAAATGTATGCACGCCTAACATTGGCAAATAGCCATACATCAAGCGTTCGCCCACCCACAATTGGTTGGGGTCTTTTTTGTTAATTTCTTCCACTTCTACCGCTAATTTTTTTCCATAGACAGCAGAAACGCCACGAGAAATTGGATTTACAAAGGCTCCAGAAACCAGAATGATTCCTAATAAGACAAGGACAAATAACGTGCGCCAACGTTTAAATAAAGCAACAATTAAAACGGTAGCGACAACCAAGACACCAATGATGTCCATTCGTGTAACATATAACCGTAAATTGCCCGTATATAAAACAAAGAAATACAGAACAACATTTAATCCTAGCGCCCCTAACCAGGCCATCATTGGAATTTTTGCTTGACGATTCCATAAATAATCGATGAACCATAAACTCAACAACACAGCGGCAAACCCAAAGGATAACATCGCCCGTTGTTCTGGCACATAAGACCACAATGTCAACTTAGCAAAAATTGTTGGAAATTGCACGCTCATCCAAACTAAGTTAAATAAACAATACACGAATAAGACAAAACCGTAAATGTTTTCTTTGATTTTTTTATAAAAAATAAATGGTGAGAGCGGTAAAATAACAAAAAATAATTGATAAAAACTACTGATTTCCGAATTATTTGAATATGGAACATCTTGAAACGGCATTTTCCAATTTGTTAAAAATAACAAAATGTCGCGTTTAGGCATATCGCCACCTAAACTTACCCGTTTTCCTGGATAAGCGGTATCCATTACTGCTTTTAAGGAATCTAATGAGCCATATAGCGATCCGCCAACAATAATCGCCGTCATCAAGAGTGCCCCACCTATCAGGACCCCATCCCACTTATCCAACTTAATTTTTTTACGAAATTCTAAAAAGAATAAAATTAAAAATAATAAAATCAAATAACCAAGTGGTACTTGTAACGCAGGATAAATAACTAAAACAAATCCTGAGGCCATAATAACAGCCGTTATCGCACATATGACACGACGTCGAACACTACTATGATAATAGAAATAATTATAAATTCCCACTAAAAAACCTAAGCCAAAAAATACTAAATCTCCAACTGGCGAGACAAACCACCATTGAAGGGCCGAAGAAAACGGAATCCAAACACTTGCTAACAAAGCTAAATATTTATTCCGCCGTGTGACGATCAAACCAATTTCAAAAGAGAATAAAATCAAACCAATTAATTTAAGATTCCAATACCACGATAAGCCGTATTCTTTACCTAGTAGCACGTAGCCCCACGTAAAAGGTTTCGCTAACGTGGCCAAATTCCACGCTGGCGAATTATAGCCTACCACCATGTCTTGACCATTTAACGTAATCACATCATTATGTGTTTTCAAACCCGTTTGTGTTTGCGACAGACTAAATGGGGTTTGAACGAGCCATTCATCCGAACGAACACCTCTTGGTTCACCAGCAATTAATGAACTTTTTTGGCCATCCGCATATTCAGAAACATACGCATCCCACATGTTTAATGAACTACCATGGACTTTAAAGGCGACCAGTAAAATAAAAATGACTGCCGCTAGCAGATAGCGCCAGCGTAACAAATGATCAACCAAGCGAGCGCTCTGCTCAGCTTGGTTGCGTAATGGTTGTTTTTCTTTTCTTGTAGTTAGTTGTTGTTCCATCTTTTCGCTCCATTTCGTCATCCGCAATTGCATCTAGTCAATTCGTAATGAAAAGTTGGGAATATCCCTTGTCAGATTAGGATTATAAAATGGATCATTTTCAATTAAAGGTCCCCATTTTTCTTCCATCATCACTTTTTCTTGTTCAAAACGTTTTTTCTTTTTGCCTTTATCATCATATCCACGAGTTTGAGATTCAAAATGATAAAGCTCTGCTTCATGAAGCCAAACATTGTCACGTCCTAAAGCTTGGACTTTCAGGCATAAATCAACATCATTGAAAGCTACGGTAAACGCTTCTTCAAAACCACCAACTGCATCAAAATCTGCTTTTTTCATAAGTAAGCATGCGGCAGTTACTGCTGAATAATTAACATTAATAGCTAACCGACCAAAATAGCCTAAGTCACCATGGGGATAACCATAATGACCATGCCCAGCGACGCCACCTAATCCTAAAATAACGCCTGCGTGTTGGACCGTATTATTTGGATACAATAATTTCGCACCTACACAGCCAATCCGTTCTTGCTGAGCAAATGAAACCATCAAAGTTAACCAATTCTCTGTAATCACTTCGGTATCATTATTTAAAAATAACAAATACTCTCCGTGCGCTTTTTTCGCTGCACGATTGTTAATAGTTGAGAAATTGAATGGAATATCGATTGATTCAACGAAAAAGCGGCCAGGTAATTGTTGTTCAAATTCTGCATACAATTCGTACATTTTTGGATCTGTACTTCCATTGTCTGCCATAATAATCTCGTAATTTTGGTAGGTTGTTTTTTCAATAATCGATGAAACACAACGTTGTACGTCTTTATAGCCATTTTTAGTTGGAATAATAATTGAGACTAACTTTTCAGATTCAATGTCATAATAAACATCGTATAAGCCATTCGCCGCCCCGTGCGTTGCGTGACCATTAATTTCTCGACGAACGAGCGCATCTTGCACGGCTCTTAGCCCCGCTTCAAAAGCATAACCTTTTGAGCCCTGATCCACTGCTGTTGAGGTTGGCAGCATCCGCCAATAGTAAAGAACTTTTGGAATATGTTTGATGCGTTCTTTTGTCGTTTTTTCAGTAAATCTTAAAACTAAATCGTAGTCTTGAGAACCTTCGTAACCTTTTCGAAAGCCACCAATTTCTTCTAGAATACTCCGACGATACACGCCTAAATGCGAAATGTAATTGGTTCCTAAAAGTAAATCAGGTGACCAATCTGGTTTAAAGGCTGGATCAGAACGATTTCCATCCATGTCAATCTTATCTTCATCACTATAAATTAAATCCAGTTCTGGGTTTTCATTAAGCACTTTAACCACTTCATAAAAAGCATTGATCGCTAATTCATCATCGTTGTCTAGTAAGGCGACAAATTCTCCGGTAGCAATCGCTAAAGCAGAGTTGGTTGCTTCGGAAATATGACCATTTTGTTCACGAAAGACGACCCGAATTCGCTCATCCAATTGCTGGTACTCTGTTAAAATCTTTTTGACATTGGGATCTGTTGAGGCGTCATCGGCCATACATAATTCCCAATTAGTATAGACTTGATTCAAAATAGAATCAATGCACAACCGAAGCCATTTTTCTTCAACATTATACACTGGCATCGCAATGGAAATTTTAGGTTGATAATGAAATGTTGCGATTTCTTGCGTCATCGCTTCTATGTCTAGTACTTCATTTCTAGCTAACCAGTTAGGATACGAAGCTTGATTTCTTAGTTTCTCAATTTTCGCTCGTTGAATGGTATGAGAAATACCATTTTTAGCCATATACTTAAATCCTTTTTTGGCTTTTATCCAGAGACGAGTCACTTTATCTTCTGTCCCTGGAATCACTGGATATTTTTTATTCAAGGGAAAATCCACCGTTACAACATGTGCTGATGATTGAAAATGAAAAGGGAGTACTTTTTTTTGTTTAATTCCTTCAAGTGTAACAACAAAGCCAGCTTCAATCGCAGGCTCTGTTTGATAAATTTGATTAACATCTTCACGTAAAACGCGCTGAATGTTATAAGCGGACACTTGGTTTTCATTATTAATTGTGAAAGTTGGGCTTTCTTTAGTGATTGTATCCAACGCCCAACCTGTAATGGTTAAATTATTTGTTGTTTTGTCGCGATAGATACTATCAAAGATCACCTTAATGTCTTCATTCATGTGCATTCTCCTTATAGATGTTTCGGATTTCGGTAGGGATCAACTAAAGCTTCCGCGGTCCATTTTTCCGCAAGTTCTTTATAAGATCCTTTTTTATCATGGTTTTGCATTTTTTCGTCTGCTTTCAAAATTGCATAGGACACATATACATTTCGTTTACCAGCGCTAGCAAATTGTAACGATAAATCGACACCCATCCATTCTTTTCCTAAGTTTTCGTTAATTCCTTCTAAATTTAGGTAAAGTTGTTTGTTGAATAGTAAGCAGTCTTCAGTTGCTGCTTGAATATTTCTTGGTAAAGCAATTCTGTAATAGTAACCTAAGCTTTTACCAGGGGTGCCTTTTTCGGGATAAAGTAATCGACCTTTGTCTGTATCAACTGATACTCCTACTGTTTCCACACGATAGCGTGCGTCAACTACGCGGCCAGTCACTAAACCAGAGGTCTCTTGTTGACCAATGTTCATTAACTCTTTTAACCAATCATTTTTCGTTGGTACCAATCCAGCATTTAATAAAGCTACATATTCTCCCTTAGCAGCTTGAATCATGCCATGACGAGTTTCTGTTGAAACATAACGAAGACGGTCATTTTGGATATTTATTTGATTCTCGAAGCGTGCAGGCAATAGAATTTCATAATTTGTATAGGCAGTTTTTTCTAATAATTGACGTAAGTAGCTACTCATATTCTCTGTATCATTCGTAATAATCAATGATACCATCGGCACATGATCATAAAGATAGTTAATTTTATAGGAACCATAAAATTCGGCAATCTCTACTTGTGCTTTTAAGCCACGGCGTTCCGTTGCCGCTTGGACCGCTTTTTGACCAGCTACATAGGCGTAACCTTTGCTTTCAGGGTTTAGAGCAGTCGATGATTCAATGGCACGCCAATGATACATCATACCAGGAATATGCTTGATTTTCGTTGCTTGTTCCGTTGCTCGTAATACGAAATCATAGTCTTGAGCGCCGTTATATGCTGAGTTCAGTCCGCCTACTTTTTCTAATAAATCACGTTTCACAACAACAAAGTGTGTAATGTAATTATGGTTTAAAATCAGTTCTGGATTCCAGTCCGATTTGTAAAACGCGTTGAAGCGACGACCATTTTCTGTAATTTTATCTTCATCAGTATAAAGAAAATCAATCGTTGGGTCTGTATTTAAAGCTTTGACCACTTCATATAATGCTTGTGGCGCTAATTCATCATCGTTATCCATGAAACCAACAAAATCGCCAGTAGCAATCGACAAAGCTGAGTTAGTTGCTTCTGAAATATGTCCGTTTTCTTCGCGATAAATAACTTTGATTCGTTGATCTAGTTCTTTATATTTTTCTAGCATGGGCTTAATATGTTCGCTTGGCGATGCATCATCTGCTAAACATAACTCCCAATTTTCATAGTACTGATTTTGTAAAGAAGAGACACATGCTGCAAGCCATTTTTCTTCGACATTATAAACAGGCACAGCGACAGAAATTTTAGGCTGAAATTGGAACGTTTTAATTTCCGCTAGAACTGCCTCCACGTCAACAGGGGCTTCTGCTTTTTCTTGTCGTTTAAAGTACCACTTCACTGAGCCCATGAAGCCACGTGTCTGAATCGAACGCCATGCTCGATCAAATTTCGTGCCCGGTTGAACCATGTTTGGACGCTCCACCACGTATTGAACCTTCTGGCCTGATTTGGTATCAATGTTTAACGTGTAGGCTGGTAAATCTTCTGGATCTTTAATCGTAATGACAAAACCATAATCTTGATCGCCTTCTAATTCAAACATATCAATAACATCCCGACGATATTCTGTTTCCACCGTATAAGTGACTGATTCACTAGCTTCTGCAATGCTGAATCTTAGCGGATAATTTGTTTGTTTGTCATACGCCCACCCTCTGATAACAGAAACGTTATTTTCTACATCGCGAGCAATATCATCAATGGTTAAATTAATCATTTTATCAAATTTAGTTAACGTGATTCGTTTATATTTTCCAGTAGGCATAGGGGCAGTCTCCGTCTGTTTATTCATTTCTTCTAAAAATTGATTTCTTTCATCTAACAGTGCATGAATAAAGGTATTTTCACGTTCTGAATAGTTGCCTTCAAAGAAATAATCAATGTCTACTGTCAGGTCTTTGCCTGCCATTTGTGCATCGGTTACTTCGATTACAGGTACTTGCGTATCTAAGAAATAATAGACATTCTCTTGTACCAGAAAAGCATTCGTGGCTGCGACTGGGACTGTCTGGCCGTCTATCGTCATGGATAATTTGACAATTGCCCCCGTTAAACTTGGGAATAATTTTATCAGTTGGACGTCTTCTGGTATCTTCAGTTGGAACTGTTTTGTTTCAGGTTTTTGTAAATCAACCGGTTGATCCAACTCAGTCTCTTTTTCTTCGCCGCAATTAATTAAAATATGAACGTTTTTTTCATTGTATGAATTTACAGGTGTCACTCGCTCTGGCTGTTCTACTGGTTCAGCAGTCAAGGCAAAAAAGTACTGATACACTTCGCCAAAGGGACGCGCTTTAAAAGCTGCTTGTACTTCTACAGGTAACGCTTCATACGTCGTAGGAATTTCGTTGTAGCCAACTTGATTAAATGTAAAATCTTCTTTGGCAATGTATAAACCAACTTCTGCAAAAACTTTTTCAAATCCTTCTTGTAAATAGAATGATTTATGCGTAGCATCCAACAGCCCAGTTTCATTCCACGTTAAACGATTATTAAATAAATCAATTAAGACAGAATTATGCGCCAAATTAGGGAAAGTGATTAAGATTTGACCGCCTGGTTTTAAAAACGGTTTGACTTTTGCTAAGGCGCTTTGAGGATTCATTAAATGTTCCAACACATCTGCAAAAACGATATAATCAAACGTCTTACCAGCAAAGTATTCGACCCAATCATTTTCATCAATATTGCCATAAAAGGCATCTGTTGAAAATTGACTGACATGATCATAAAGTTCTTTGTCTAATTCAACAATTGAGACCTGGCACTTTTTTTCTTCCATCAAATAGCTAGTCATCCGCCCATTACCTGGACCAAATTCCAAGACATCACTATTTTCTTTGATTTGTGCTACGATTTTCCCAACACTGGTACTCTCGTCTGTTTCCATTTCAAAATCATACTTCATCTTTTGTCGTATCCTTCCATTTATGATCTAAGATGACAATTCCTTCTCCGGCATAACGACCGGTAATAAACATCGTCACGTATTTTGTTTTGTAGACTAATGGTACCGTTGCATGTTCCTCAAAGAAAGCAATATCAAAATAATATTCACCTGTTAATAATGACATTTTTTCATATTCTAAATAAAAAACATTCCGTCCTTTTTTCCAAGGAATTTGCACGCCATCTAACAACGTATTTAAGCCACAGACATAATGATTGTCCACTGTTCGAATAGCGACCCCACAAACAGGCTTCTTAATTTGGTCATTTTTGACAGTATATTCAATTTTTACAATCACTTTTTCATCTTGCGTTACCATTTCTAATGGTTCATAATCCGCATTTAAAAGTTCCGCATGATCCACCTCAATAATATCTGGTGTTGGGGTTTCATCTTTCATGGTCGCTTCGCGGTCAACTGTTTTAATTGATTTCTTTTTCAAAAAGTTTTCGTAATTGGTCGTCACGTCCATCGTATCTCCATATTCAACGACTTTCCCGTGTTGCAACCAAAAAGTTCTATCACAAAAACGGCGGATGGAGTTTACATCGTGAGAAACAAATAAAATTGTTTTACCAGAATTTTTAATTTCCGTAAATTTTTCCATACATTTTAATTGAAACTCTAAATCCCCGACAGCCAACGCTTCATCGACAATTAAAATATCGGGATCCACGTTAATAGCTACCGCAAAAGCCAAGCGGACAAACATACCACTAGAGTATGTCTTAACTGGTTGATACAAATGATCGCCGATGTCAGCAAAATCAATGACATCTTGGACACGCTCTTCCATCTCTTCTCGGGAAAAACCCAAGACCATTCCATTTAAGAAAATATTTTCATATCCTGAATATTCAGGGTTAAAACCTGAACCTAATTCAAGCAACGCTGAAATTTTCCCATTAATCACCATGGACCCGGAGGTTGGTGTCAGTACTCCTGTAATAATTTTTAACATGGTTGATTTCCCAGAGCCATTTTCGCCGACAAAGCCAATCATCTCGCCTTTTTTAATTTGCATCGTGACATCGTCTAACGCATAAAACAAATCGTGGTAGGATTTTTTGGTTGGACTAAGCGCTTCTTTAAACCGATCGGACGGCTTTTTATACATGTTGTATGTTTTGGTAATATGTTGGATATCGATTGCATATTCTGACATGTCGTTCTCTCCTTATAGTACATCTGAAAAATGTGGTTTTAAGCGTCTAAACACGGTTGAGCCAATTAATAGTAAAACAATAGTAACTCCCCAGAAATATAAGCTATATTGCCAATGTTCCCAGAACCATGCACCGCCTAAATAAGATTCGCGGTATCCTTGAACAATATAATATAATGGATTGATTTTTAAGATTGTCGCAATCATTCCAGTTGGTTGCCATAAAATTGGCAATGTCCACATAACTGTTTGCATAATGATATTGATAAATTGCATAATATCAGGTAAAAATGGTTGTGTTGAAGCAGTAATCCACGTAATTGCTGTTAAAAAGACTAATAAACAAGCTAAGTAGTAAATTAATTGCAAACTGTACAGACTTGGGTAATAACCGTTAGCTGTAGTAATTACAAAACCAATTAGAATGAAAAACAAGTGGGTGTACAAGTTCGATAAAATTTTAGACGTTGGTAAAATTTGTACATTAAACACGACTTTTTTAACTAAATAACTATATTCACGAAACACATTCGTGGCTGATAATAACGAATCTGAAAAGAAGAACCAAGGTACCATCCCTGTTACTAAATAGACAATGAATGGCATATTGTCGCCAGCTCTAGAACGAAGGCCTACAGAAAAGACAAACCAATACGTCAAAACAGTTACTAATGGCGTTAAAAATGCCCAGACAATTCCTAGTGCTGAACCAGCATACTTGGCCTTAAAATCATTAAATGAAAATTGTAATAACAATTTTTTGTTCTGAAAAATATTCTTGAAAATTGAAAATGTTTCTTTAAACATATACTTATTCCTTCCGTAATAAACTATTTTTAACTAAAATTTTTGGATACAAAAATGCCATTTTAAACAACATTTCTATTTTATCGATAAACGCCTAGCTTTTCAATAGTAGACCCCTTTTTATAAAGAAAAATTTAACTGATTTCGCTATATTAAAAAATCTTGTCCAATTTTTAGGAGATTATGCTACAATAATGGAGGTCTTGCATTTTTTTGCACGGAAACTATTTTTGAGAGAAGGGAAATTATGGTTCTTTTTATTATTTACGTATTTCTGTCTTCTGCTGGTCTGGTCTTATTTAAACTAGGTTCTAGCAGTTTGAACATCCAACTCCAACAAACAATCTTTTCAATGAATATCTCACTTATATCTTTATTAGGTTTATTTTGTTATTTAATTAGTTTTATTTTATGGATGTTAATTATTAGTCGTTCCGATGTTTCTTACATTGTTCCTTTAGGCGTTGCCTGTACAAACATCGCTATTTTAATTGCTTCAAATCTGATTCTAAAAGAGACGATCACAACGAATGCCCTTATTGGTGCTGTGGTTATTATTGTCGGCATTGTGATTATGAATCTTAAATAAAAAAGATCGCTATTCATTGAGCTGACCCTTAAATATTAGACTTTCAGGTCCAACTTTTAAGGGTCACTACACATTAGCGATCTTTTTTATTTTCTTCAGATTTCATGATAGATAATTCTTGCAATAATGTTTTAATGCGATTTTCGTGTTTTGAAATCAACACAGAATTTTTAATTTCCATGATTAACAGGACAATCACCGCAGCTGATAATAAGAAGTTTGATGTTGTTTCAAACCCAAAGGCCATTGCTAACCATTCTGCCACATGCGGGAAAATAGCAAAAATAATTAAGACAATTGAGATTAATAACCAAATCAAAGCATTTTTTAGGAGAAAAATATTTTTATTAATCCCTCGAATAATGTATAAGAAAAAGCCAATTGCAAATAAAAATAAAGCTAGCCATAACACGGTTGGTAGCATTAATCTCCCTCCTTCATAAAGGCAGCAATCAGAATTGCTGAGCCGACTTCCAGCATATACTTCACAGAAGCCAATGCACGAATCGAAGAAACACCACCAAGCCGTTCCATCATATTGACAGGTCTTTCAACAATCACAAAGCGTTTTTTAATTAAGTGAACAATCGATTCTGGCTCAGGATAATTTGTCGGATAACGCTTTGCAAAAAAAGCAATCACTTTCCGATTTCCTGCTCGATACCCCGAAGTCACATCATAAATTGTTTTACCAGAAGCCATTCGAATGCAAAAAGATAACAAACGAATACCAAAACGGCGCATTTTCGTACTTTGAAAAGCCGCTTCGTTTCCAGGAATGAAACGAGAGCCAATCGAAAAATCACATTTACCCTCTGCTAATGGTTCCAGTAAAATAGGTAGACTATTGATATCATGTTGACCATCGCCATCAAACTGAACCGCCACATCATACTCATTTTCTAAGGCATATTTATAGCCGGTCTGTACCGCCCCGCCAATACCTAAATTCAACACTAAATGAATGGCATTAATTTGGTTGGCTTCTAAAATTTGTTTGGTTCCATCTGTCGAGCCATCATTAATTACCACATAATCCAATTCATGTTGAAAATGCGTAACTTCCTGTTTAAATGTTTCAATGGAAGCAATCGTCCGCAAAATGTTTTCTTCCTCATTGTAAGCAGGAATGATTAAAAGTACCTTCATAAAGAGAAACACCTTTCCACTTTTTCTCTAACAAAACCCCTCACTTACACAAAACAATTTATTGTTGAACATTTTCTAACATTTGTGCTAAGGCTTCTTGCCAAGTAGGAATTTTAAAGCCTAACGCTTCTGTTTTACTTAAATCCATGACAGAATATTGTGGTCTTTGCGCCTTTTGTGGAAATTGAGTTGAATCCACTGGCAGTACTTCCACTTCAGTATCTTTTAAAATTTCTTTAGCAAACTGATACCAGCTACAGCTGTTTTCATTAGACAAATGATAAACACCAAATGGCGCTTTTTCTGCAATAACAAATGCCATAAATTCGGCTAACGTTCTTGTCCAAGTTGGGCGGCCAAACTGATCGTCCACTACCGTTAGTTGGTCTCTTGTTTCCGCTAATTTTTGCATGGTAAAGACAAAGTTATGACCGTATTGGCCAAATACCCATGATGTTCGAATAATATAATAGTCATCCAGGATTTCTTGGACCGCTTGTTCACCTAATAACTTCGTCCGACCATACTCATTTAAAGGATTCGGTTGATCATCAATCGCATAGACGCCTTCTTTTTTAGTTCCATCAAAAATATAATCTGTACTTACGTAAACAAGTGTCGCCCCCACTGCTTTAGCAGCTTCTGCAACATGACGTGTGCCATCTACATTCACTTTTTCATCTAATTCCTTGCCTTCGTCTTCTGCTTTATCAACAGCTGTATAAGCAGCACAATGATAAATGACGCTTGGTTGAATTTCTTTCACTTTTGCCAACGTACTATTCGCATCAGTAATATCTAATTCTGTGGAATCCGTTGAAACATACTCAATTCCTTGTTCATCTAATAGGTGACGTAATTCTGTGCCCAATTGGCCATTTCCACCAGTAATTAAAATCATTATTTTCGCTCCTTCTTGAAAAAAAGGCAGGGCAAAGTAGCTTTTGTACTTTGCCATCGCCTTTCGACTGTTATCTCACATGTCAGAAAAAATTACTGACCATTTTGTGCATATTTTGCTTCAACAGCTTCTTTATCTGCACGCCACCAGTCTTCATTTTCTGTATACCACTTGATTGTTTCTGCCAAGCCTTCACGGAAATTCGTGAATTCTGGTTCCCAACCTAATTCTTCGCGTAATCTGGTTGAATCAATCGCATAACGTAAGTCATGTCCTGCACGATCGTTGACATGCTCATAGGCATCAACAGGTTGTCCCATTAATTCTAAAATTAATTCCATCACTGTTTTATTGTCTTCTTCACCATCGGCTCCGATTAAATATGTTTCGCCAATTTGCCCTTTTGTTAAAATTGCCCAAACAGCCGAAGAATGGTCGTTTGTATGAATCCAGTCACGAACATTTTTACCAGCACCATAAAGTTTTGGTGTAATGCCACTTAAGACATTGGTAATTTGACGAGGAATAAATTTTTCAATATGTTGATATGGACCATAGTTATTTGAACAGTTTGAAATTGTTGCTTGTAAGTTAAAAGAACGAACCCATGCTTTGACTAACAAGTCAGATCCTGCTTTTGTTGAAGAATAAGGACTTGAAGGATTGTAAGGCGTTTCGGCAGTGAATTTTTCCCCTTCGCCTTCTCCATGTCCTGGTAAATCTTCTCTTAAAGGTAAATCGCCATAAACTTCATCAGTCGATACATGGTGGTAACGGACATTATTTTTACGGCAAGCTTCGATCAATGTGTACGTCCCAATCAGATTGGTTTGTACAAATGGGAATGGGTCGTTTAATGAGTTGTCGTTATGCGATTCAGCAGCATAGTGAACGACCGCATCTGTTTCAGCGACTAAACGATTAACTAATTCAGCATCAGCGATATCTCCTACGACTAATTCCACGCGATCACTTGGTAGACCTTCAAGATTTTTTTCATTTCCTGCATACGTTAATTTATCTAATACAGTTACATGAACTTCTGGATGATTCTTTACAACATAATGAACAAAATTTGAGCCGATAAAACCAGCTCCACCTGTTACGATGATTTTTTTCATAATTGAAACTCTCCTACTTTTTTCTTAAATTTCGCCATAGATAAACGGATTTTCCGCTTCAAATTCTTTTAAGGTTGGATGTTTTTGATCCTTTTCTGACGTAATCGCTTTTTCTGGCGCAATTGGCCAATCAATAGCTAACGCTGGATCGTTAAAAGCAATACCGCCGTCTGCTGCCGCATTGTAGTAATTGTCACACTTGTACATAAAGTTCACGTTCGGTGTCAAAGTGACAAAACCATGGGCAAAACCTTTTGGTACTAAAAGTTGACGGTGATTATGTTCTGATAAAATGTAGCCTTCCCATTGGCCATAGGTTGGACTCCCTTTACGAATATCAACAATCACATCTAATACCGCACCTGTTACAACACGAATTAGTTTTGTTTGCGCAGCTTCGCCCTTTTGAAAATGCAATCCACGCAAGACACCTGCTTCTGTTGATAATGAATGATTATCTTGGACAAAATCAAAGTCTAATCCATGTTCTGCAAATTTAGCTTTGGAATAACTTTCTGTAAAAAAGCCACGATGATCACCGAAAACATCCATTTCGATAATTTTGACATCTTGTAATTTTGTATCAATAACTTTCACGTTTCTTCGCTCCTATTCTGCTGCTAAACGTAGCAAGTATTGGCCGTAGCCATTTTTCTTCAATGGTTGTGCCAATTCTACCAATTGTTCTTTTGTAATATAGCCCATTCGATAAGCAATTTCTTCCAAACAAGCGACTTTTAAATTTTGACGTTTTTCAATTGTTTCAATAAATGTTGACGCTTCTAATAAGGATTCGTGTGTGCCTGTATCTAACCAAGCAAAGCCACGGCCCATTACCTCAACAGAAAGTTTATTTTTTTCAAGGTAGACTTTATTAACGTCTGTTATTTCTAATTCCCCACGTTCTGACGGTTTGATCCCTTTCGCAATTTCAACCACTTCATTGTCGTAAAAATACAAACCTGTCACTGCGTAATTTGACTTCGGTTGTGCTGGTTTTTCTTCAATAGAAAGCGCCCGCATCTCTTCATCAAATTCTACCACGCCGAAACGCTCTGGATCATTTACATGGTAACCAAAGACTGTTGCCCCTGACTCTTTAGAAGCCGCTCGTTGCAACATTTTTGATAAGCCACCACCATAATAAATATTGTCCCCTAAAACTAAGCAGACACTATCATCACCAATAAATTCTTCACCAATAATAAATGCTTGCGCCAAACCATCTGGGCTTTCTTGCACCGCGTATTCGATATGAATGCCTAAATCATGGCCATCGCCGAATAAGCTTTCAAAACGTGGTGTATCTTCTGGTGTAGAGATAATCAAAATTTCATTAATTCCCGCCAACATTAACGTTGACATTGGGTAATAAATCATTGGTTTGTCGTAAATTGGCATTAATTGTTTTGATGTTGCTTTTGTTAACGGATATAAGCGTGTCCCGCTTCCGCCTGCTAAAATAATTCCTTTCATGAACAATCTCCTTAAATAACTTCTATTTTTAGTTTCTATAAAACCAAATATCCTTCCCTATTATCGCATTAAGCATAGGGTTTGTCATGTTTTTTACGTAAATTTTACAAATCTGTAAAAGTTTAGCGCTGTTCCTTTAAACGCTGATGTAAAGCTTTTAATAAATTCACACGCCAATTTAATTTTTGTTGGAAACTTGTTTTGGTAATAATGGGGCTGACATTCGCTCCATGTCTTCGGTAAAGCACTAGTGGTTCTTTAATGAGACCCGTTTGCTTCTTCCGTGCAGCTAATAAGCCAATCCACATATCATGCATAGGAACTTCTGGCGGAATGGGTAAAATGACGTTTTTCATCTCTTGACGAAAGGCCATACCTGCCCCAATATAGCCACTTTTTATCGCATTTCGCCAAAACCCTGGTTTGACTTTTCGAAACTTAAAATAAGAGGGATTGGTAACTTCTAAATCCGCATCAACAATTTTCAAGTCACTAATAACCACTTGGATGTCAGGGTGCGTTTCAAAATATTCTGTCACCGTCGTTACTTTATTTGGCAACCAAACATCATCTTGATCTGCTAAAAATATTACTTCGCCATTCGTATGCGTAAGCGCAAATGCAAAATTAGCAATCACTCCTTGCCCTGGACCTTGTAACAATTGAATTTGGGGATAATTCGCTGCATACGTCCTCAAAATTTCCAACGTATGATCAGTAGAACCATCATCTGAAATAATTAGTTCATCTTCTTCACTGACTTGTAAAAGAATACTATCTAATTGTTCCGCGAGATATTTTTCTCCATTATATGTCGCAATACAAACTGAGATCATAGATTATCCTTTCATTAACTTGAGAAATTCTGCCAATGTTTGCCGCCAAATTTGGCGATTTTTGACAGTTAAAAATTGCTTACTACTGCGTAAAAATAAATGGCGTCGATGATGGGAAAACTTTTCTTGATCATATCGACGATAAAATAACGTTTCTGCTTCAATAATAGAGCGATAACGTTGAGGACTCATTGTACGATAATCTAAAACAGACAATTCTTGTTTTAGGTGGATTGGTAAGACTTCAATCTTTTTATTGGCTTGATTTAATTGATAAAAGAACCAATGGTCTAAATAGTCCAAAGGAAATTCTTCCGAAAATTCTTCCAACCAGCGCAGTGTTTCTGCCGTAATGACTGTACCAGAATTGATAGCCATCAACGGTTGGTTGGCTATCCCTGCTGTTGGCTTTGCTCCTTTAAGCCCAACGTATTGATCACTATATACTGGCGAAATTTGTTGTCCATTTGCTTCTACAATTGGAACATAGACTGCCACAGTCGGATCTAATGGCATGATGATCAACGTATCAAAATAAGAGGCTGGCACTTCTGTGTCTTGGTCAAGGAGCAACAATAATTCACATTGATTCGCTTGACTAAAAGCAATCGCTTCATTATAAGCGGTCGCTAGGCCTGGATTATCAGGATTATGTCGATAAGTAACATTTTGTTGTAAAAATAATGCATCTTCTTGAGGAAGTGGACTGTTGTCATAAATAAATAAGTGCAATTCGGGATGATTTACCACTTCTTTTAATAACAAATAATTCGGTGTATCAGCCATTTTCATTTGATATAAGACGATGACTACCGCTAATCTTTGACTCATTAAAAGAACCTCCAGCCCCATTTGTTAAAAAATTTTCCCATTGATTGCATAAAGATTTTAAATAATTTCCGACTTTTATGGGCGCCCTTTTCATACATGTGAACAACCGTTTCAAAAGGCGTATAGAGAATCCGATAGCCTGCTTTGCCAAAACGTAAACATAAATCGTTGTCTTCAAAGTACATGAAGAAACGTTCATCGAACCCACCAATTTCAACGAATTTTTCACGATCAATCAACATAAAACAGCCTGAGCCCATTTTAATATCCGTTGTTTCTGTATCCGACAAATCGCGACATTCATAAATACTCAAACGTTTATCAAAAATTTTCTTTACAAATTGAAAGGGAATAAAACGTAACATATAATCGAAGACATCTAATTTTTGACGAACTAAATATTGCGTCGTGCCATCTTCATTTAACACTTTGGGGCTAACGACTGCAATGTTCTTATCTATTTTGATACGGTCTAATAGACGATCAAGCACGTCTTTAGTAACCAAAACATCGGGATTAAAAATAATTGCATACTTTGTCGAAGCATTGAATAACACTTGATTATGACCATGACCAAACCCTTGATTTTCTTCAGCGCGATGGATAGTAATAAATGGTTCATATGTTGTTAATTTTTCAAGATACGCTGTTTCAGAATGATTGTCGTAGATATGAATATCATAGATACTATCAGTACCTAGTTCGGCTTTTAATTGGTCTAGTACATTAAAAATGTAACGACTATTATAAGTGACAATCGAGATTGTTACCATTTCTTGCATGCTCATTTCTCCTTACTACTGAAACATCGTCTTAAAAAAAAAGCATATGTTTCACACATATACTTTTTTAAGTTTAATGGAATTATATCATAGGTTTACGCTCTCGCAAAGCAACCTAAAGATTTCTTTACTTTCTCTTAGAATGCTTGCCAAGTCGCTTTTTCATTTGCTCCTGACGATATTCACGATTCCCTAAAATCCGTAACAAATACATCAACGGTTGATGCCCTTCGCCAACTAGACCGATTAGTTCAATGAATAGTTCTAAGCCAATTAAACAAAAGACAATTAATAAAATTGATGCTACTGTACTTGAATAGCTGAACAATAAAGAGACAAAGGAAAAAACTAACGCTAATGCATAAATAGTCATGACCGCCCCTTTATGGGTAAAACCTAAAGATAACAAGCGGTGATGCAAATGCATTTTATCTGCTGAGGAAATGGGCTTCTTGTTCAATAGCCGTCGAATAATTGCATAAACCGTATCCGTAATTGGCACACCTAAAATCACCATTGGCGTAATTACCGTAATAAACGTAGCATTTTTCAATCCCTGTAACGACATTACCGCAATCATAAACCCGAGGAATAACGCCCCAGTATCTCCTAGAAATATTTTAGCTGGATAAAAATTGTATGGGAAAAATCCCGCAATGCTCGCAACTAAAATAAAAATAACAATTGGAATATAGACCGTTTTAGCATGTAGGAAAAAATACCCTGTAATACCAATCGTGGTTAATCCAATAATGGATACGCCTGATGCTAAACCATCCAAACCATCAATTAAATTTACTGCATTCGTAATCGCTAAAATCCACAATAAAGTTAATGGTAAACTAAACCAGCGCAAATCAATCATTCCAACGACTGGCAACGTCACAAAATCTATCCGAATTCCAGCAACAAAATAAATAACTAATGCTGCTAACAAAATACCGATTGTTTTTTTCATTGGAGTAATCTCTTTAATATCATCAATGAGGCCTGTCAAAACAACCATTCCACCAGCCAAAATAATCGGCCAAATATAATCTTGTGGGATAATCGAACGAAAAATCAATAAACATGAACTAGCAAAAGCAATGTAGATTGCAAGTCCTCCTGCTGTAGGCATATTTTTGGTATTGATTCGTCGCTCTCCTGGTGCATCATAGGCGCCAATCCGAAACGCTAGAAGCTTAACAAGTGGTGTTAATAGCAAAGATAAGATAAATGTCATAAATAAACGTATCAAAACTTCATAAATAAATAGTGACATAGTCGAACCCACTTTCTTCTCGTTCAGGGTATATTATACCGTAAACTGAAGCATTTACAAGCTGAAACATGTGTTCTGGCAACGGTTTAGACTTTTTTAAAGAAATCCATTTATTTTTTCTTTTTAAACCATCTAAACAAGCGTTGTTCAAAACTTGGTTGTTTTTTTTCTTTATCTCCAGATAAGTATTCATCGACAACAGCGTTGACAATTGCTCCTAAAATAATAATCGTGGCAGCAAAATTCAGCCATAACATCAAGATGATAAAACTCCCGATGATTTGATAACTTGCGATTCTAGAACTAAAATATTTTACGTACAAACCAAAAATTTGTGATAATAACATCCAACCGACTGTCGAAAAAATAGCCCCTGGCAAAATGGAACGTAACGATAATTTCCGATTAGGAACGACCGCATAAATCAAACACATAATCACTAATAAAACAACGGTCGTTAACGGCCATTTTAACGCTTGGAAAGTATCGATTACAGATGTTGAGTAATGGAAAATTGGTTGCAGTAATTCAATAATGTACTGCCCTAAACCTAAAATTACTACTACACCAACAATCGCTACCATAAATAACAAAATAACTAAAAATGAGACCACTCTTACGAGAATAAAATTTTTCCTTTGTTCGACACCAAAAGCTTTATTCATCGCGTTTTGTAGTGCATTAATACTTTGACTGGCACTCCAAAATGCTGCTAAAGCGGAAACAGAAAGCAACCCCCCTGAACGCTGAGTCAACAATGAACGAATCGCTGGTTCTAAGTTCTTATAAACATCTTTCGGAATCGCCTCTGCAATATAAGGCAACACAGAATTAGGGTCGATTCTTAAATAAGGTAAGACATTACCTACCGCAATCAGTAATGGAAACAGCGAGAGTAATAAATAATAGGCAACAACCACTGAGCTGTTGCCTATTTCGGCTGTGACCATGTGACTTTGCGTTGTCTCAATAAAACGCATCAAAGATTGATTCTTTTTGATGTTGTCGAGAAACTTCATCACACACTCTCCTTATTAATAAGTCAATTCTTCGCCTTGTGACGTTAAGATTCTTGGACCTTCTTTCGTAATCGCTAATGAATGTTCATATTGACAGCTTAGACCGCCATCTTCAGTATAAGCAGTCCAACCATTTGGGTCCATTTTCATGCGCCAAGTTCCTGTGTTAACCATTGGCTCAATGGTAATAACCATTCCCTCTTTTAAACGTAGTCCTTTACCTGCTTCACCATAGTGAGGAATCATTGGACTTTCATGGATAGTTGGGCCAATGCCGTGGCCTACAAAATCGCGAACTACCCCGTAGCCTTCTCCTTCTACATACGTTTGAATTGCATGACCAATGTCGCCAATTCTATTTCCTACCTGTGCTTGTTCAATCCCAAGATATAGCGCTTTTTTGGTTACTTCCATCAAGCGATCAATTTCAGGTGTTGATTCACCCACGACATAAGACCAGCATGAATCAGAGATTGCGCCTTTTAAGTCGACACACATATCTACTTTGATTAGGTCGCCATCTTTTAATACTTTTTTACGAGGAAATCCGTGGCAGATTTCGTCGTTGATACTACAACAAGTAGCATATTTGTAACCTTCATAGCCAATTTGAGCCGCCACGCCACCATGACTTTCAATAAAGTCTCTCACAAATACTTCAATATCCCAGCTTGTAATGCCAGGTTTAATAAACGTCCGTAAATGACGGTGAACATCCGCTAATAATTCCCCTGATTCATCCATCATTTCAATTTCTCGTGGTGATTTTAATGTAATCATACTATCTCTCCTAAACTTGTTTCATTCAAATTATTTTATCACATTTTTTGCAAAAAAGATTGTTCAAACACCAATTTTCAAAAAGTCCCTTAATAAAAGCACTCGCTAGTCTTTTATAAGAAATGCGCATCTGCTATAATAAGTGACAGAATTGTATGAGGGGGAAGAAAGTTTATGACGTTAGCTAAAATTGTGTATGCAAGCATGACTGGGAATACAGAAGAAATTGCCGACATTGTTGCAGAAGCATTTGAAGATTTAGAATTAGAGGTCGAAATTGATGAGTGTACGCAAGTCGATGCCGCTGATTTTGAAGAGGCCGATATCTGTGTAGTAGCTACATATACGTATGGCGATGGCGATTTACCTGATGAAATTGTCGACTTTTATGAAGACTTACAAGAGATTGACTTATCAGGAAAAATCTTCGGCGTTTGTGGTTCAGGAGACACGTTTTATGATGATTTTTGTAAATCGGTGGACGACTTCGAATCAGCCTTTACTCAAATTGGGGCAAAAAAAGGCGCCGACAGCGTTAAAGTTGATCTAGCCGCTGAAGAAGACGACATCCAACGTTTAGAAGAATTTGCGAAAAAATTAGCAACTGCCGCAGAATAACTACGTTGAAATAAATAAAAAAACACCAGAGAAAAATGGCTAGTTCCCATTTTTCTCTGGTGTTTTGATATTCCTAATTTAAAAATAAAATACTGTAATTTAAAGCTGCCGCAAAAGTAACCCAAAGAATATAAGGAATCATCAACCAGCCACGCGTTATTAATTTATAACGCAAGTAGTCCCACTGTTGAACTATTAATAATAGCCATAACAATGAGATATCAATCACAGATAATAAATTATTTTGTAAAGAAAAAAAGAAAAATGTCCAGAAAAAGTTCGCAATAAATTGTAAAATAAATAGCGTAATCATCCGTTTTTTCTGTTGTTTATTTGGATGAACTAAGATGAAATAAAAAGTGATGCCCATAAAAATATACAACACCAACCACACCGGTCCAAATAACCAGCCTGGCGGAGCAAAACTTGGTAATCTCAACGCTTGATAATATTCTCTCGCATTTACTGAAAATAAGCCCGACAAGAGCCCTAGTCCGGTAATTCCTACAATACTTAGCCATAAACGCTTATCTTTCACTCGGTTCATTTTTTTTGCCCCTTTCCATTTCTCTTCTTTACTGTAGCATGGTTGCGAATAATCTACCATTAATACACTTAACAAAAAAAGACCGTTCTTTTAAGAAACAGTCTTTTGCTGTAACCTCACAGAAGTTATCAGCATGAGGTTACACTTTTTTTAATTTTTATAGGTCAATATCAATTGGTTCATCTCGTTCAAGAATTGCTTCAATACTATCTTTCATTAAATGAATGATTTGTTCTTCTGAAGGATGGATAATTCCAGAAGTCATCAATGCAGCCACACCAGTAGCGACCACCCATGTTCCCATGTGTAAAGAGTCAATTTGAACATCGTTTAAATTAGCATACTCAGGATCAGCTTTTACCGCTTCAGTAAAATAGTGATAAGAGAATTCTTGCATTTTTTTGCCGCCACCATATTCTTCTAAATAAAGCGCACGGTATAACTTACTTTCACTTGTCGCAAAATGAATATAGTTTAAAGCCAAATCAACAATTGTATTCCCGGTATGTTTTACTGGAAATACTTCTTTCGCTAAGTATTTATGAATTTTTTGGAATAAAGCATCGCGTAAATCATCCATGTTTTTAAATTCCAAATAAATCGGTTGGGTGGAACATTTCATTTTATTAGCAATATTACGTGCAGTGAACTTCGAAAATCCTTCAGTGGCGACTACTTCATAGGCAGCTGTTAAAATCTGCTCTTTCGTAATGGTTTTTTTTCTTGCCATAATTCCCTATCCCCTTTATTCATTCATATACAACGCTTCCAAATAAATGCTTATGGTTATTGTAACACGATTTTTCTATTATGCAAAATTAGAACAACTCTTTGTACAAAAGTTCACTGAGCGGGAGCACGACAACTTTTACCCCGACTTAAAATAACAGTTGATAAAGGCTTTATTTCGTTGAGTTCCCTGTTCTTCCGTGTTATGATATGAGCAGTCATTACCCATCAAAATGAAGGAGGAATCACGAATGACCTTAGAGAATTTTAATGAAAATCTAAAGAAATATGCACGTTTAATTGCTGAAACGGGTGTCAATGTTCAGGACAATCATACGGTTGTTTTACAAATCAGTGTCGATCAAGCGCCCCTTGCCCGCTTAATTACGGAAGAAGCTTATCGCTTAGGCGCGGCCGAAGTAATTGTTCAATGGAGCGACGAAACCATTCAACGTGAATTTTTAGCTCATGCTGCAACTGATCGTATTGAAAATGTTCCTCAATATAAAATTGATCAAACCGATGATTGGATTGCCAAAGGCGCAAGCCGAATTAGCGTGGTTTCTTCTAATCCTGATGCATTAGCTGGCGTGGATGCACAACGTGTAGCAGCTTTCCAAGCGGCTAATGGGAAAGCATTGGTTAACCTACGAAAAGCAACGCAAGCCAACAAAGTAAGTTGGACTGTTGTAGCTGCTGCTAGTGAAGGCTGGGCAGCTAAAGTCTTTCCAGAATTAGCAACAAGTGAAGAACAAGTTGATGCACTTTGGAATGAAATTTTTAAAACAACACGAATTTATGAAGAAAACCCAGTCATTGCTTGGGATATCCATGATAAAAAATTACAAGAAAAAGCGGCTGAATTAAACGAACAACAATTTACTGCTTTACACTACACAGCTCCTGGGACAGATTTAACGATTGGTTTGCCTAAAAACCATTTATGGGAAGGCGCTGGTAGTTATAACGCGCGTGGAGAAGAATTCATGGCTAATATGCCAACAGAAGAAGTTTTCACCGCTCCAGATAGTCGCCGCGTTGATGGTTATGTCTCTAGTACAAAACCACTAAGTTATGCTGGCACAATCATTTCGGGAATGAAATTTACATTTAAAGATGGAAAAGTTGTTGACTTCTCAGCTGAACAAGGTGAAGAAGCATTGAAAAATCTCTTAGCTATTGATGAAGGTGCCAAACACTTAGGAGAAGTTGCTTTAGTGCCAGACCCTTCACCAATTTCACAATCCGGTTTGATTTTTTATAATACATTGTTCGATGAAAACGCCTCTAATCATTTAGCCTTTGGTTCGGCCTATGCCTTCAACTTACAAGGTGGCACGGAGATGAGCGAAGAAGAATTAGCTGCAGCTGGTTTAAATCGTAGCCAAACGCATGTGGACTTTATGGTAGGATCTGACAAAATGAATATTGACGGCATTAAAGAAGACGGGACGATTGTTCCTGTTTTTAGAAATGGCGATTGGGCATAAATTTAAAAAGAAGCAAGCCGTTATTTTTACGGCTTGCTTCTTTTTATTTCAAATAAAAAAAGGCTTCTCAGCCTTGATACGTTCCTTATTCAATCAGACACATGGCGGCACTTGCTTAGTGCTGCTTCCTTCCGGATCTGACACAATTCACTAGCCCGCCATTGTCCTAGCCTTTCGGCAAAACCTAGTATAACGTATTTTTATTCTTTTGACTAGTCTTTCTTTTGATTTTTTAAAAGTTTCTCTTCTTTTTTCTTTGCCCGTAACTTTTTAAAGAACTGAACTAGCAATAAGCGACACTCTTCTTCTAAAACGCCTGCTTCGACATAGGCCACATGATTGAAGCGTTCATCTTCTAATAAATTCATCAAAGTCCCAGCAGTGCCTGCTTTAGGATCAGTTGCGCCATAATAAACTTCTGGAATTCGTGCTAAAAGCATCGCCCCACTACACATTGGACAAGGCTCTAAAGTTACAAATAATTGGGTTTCTTCTAGACGCCAATTTTCTATCCCGCGACACGCTTCTTGGATTGCATACATTTCTGCATGCGCCGTTGCTTCTTGCCGTGCTTCTCTCAGATTATGCCCGCGGCCAATAATTTCCCCTTGCCGAACAATTACAGCTCCAATAGGCACCTCAGCCAAACCTTCTGCTTTTTTCGCTTCTGCAATGGCTTCTCGCATAAAAAATTCTTTTTCTTCTTGTGTTAACGTTGTTTCTTTTTTTCCCAATTAATTTCCACCTTTCGGCTTTTTCCCACTAAACTTCTGTCTTGCTTCATGGTACAATAAATCAGTGAGGTGTGTCTATGATTATTGAAAATTTATCTCAGCTTTATCCCAAAGGCTATTTATCAAAAACAATTGGTTCCGAAGCCACCTATTCAATTCCTGTTGACGAACAATTTTTCATTGTGAATAAAGCTTTCTTAAGTATTAAAGAACAGCATTTGTTGGAAGCGCTTTTCCCGATTTCTGAAAACCCAACCATTACTGGTAACCATCCTTGGTTCAGTTACTTATTTCAACAGGCAAAATTACCTGCCGAAGGGACCTTTCGTATGTTGCAAATTCAGACGAATGTCACAAAAGAATTACAAGCCGAATGGCAATTTAATTTAACAAAGATGTTTCCAGATACAGTTGATTGTTTCAGTCCAAGTAATAATATGTATATTTTAGTTGAAGAACAGTCAAAAAATACCTTTCAACAAGAAGAAATTCAAGGGATCTTTTTAACATTAGATACAGACTTTGATTGCACTAGTGCTGTATTTGTTGGCAATTTTTATTCCTCTGAAGACATTCTCCGGCGTTGTTTCCATGAAGAACAACGTATTTTTTCAGAAGAACTTAATTCCTCTAGTCGGACGACTGTTTTTAGTTTAACCGATGTCGCCCTCCACTATTTTACCAAGGAAGCCATGAGCCAAAATGTACTTGTTGAGTATTATCGTCGTTTATTAAATAAAGACACCGATATTCAGCCAATCATCAGCGCTTTGTGGAAAAATCAAGGCAATATCAGCTCCACTGCAAAAGATTTATTTATGCATCGAAATACTTTACACTATCGTTTGGAAAAGTTTTTTGAACAAACTGGCTTATCATTAAAAAAAATGGATGATTTAATCTTTTGTTATTTGTTATTAAGAAAGTAGTACGTCCGTTTTTTACTCGTATGTTTTTTATTCCCAATTAGAAAGTAGGCGTTCCAATGAAAATTACCGCATATGTCGCTAGTGCATTTAGTAAAAACCACGAAGGTGGCAACAAAGCAGGCGTTGTTTTTATGACACAGCCCTTAACGAGAACCCAAAAAATGGCCATCGCCAAAGAACTAGGATTTGCAGAAACTGCTTTTATTTCAGACTCAAAGGTTGCTGATTTCCGCCTTGAATATTTTACACCAAAAGAAGAAGTCGACTTGTGTGGCCACGCGACAATTGGCGCTTTCACCATTATGAAGCACTTAAATAAATTATTGCAAACAGCATATACAATCGAAACGAACAGCGGTTTGCTCGCAATCACGGCGAACGATGAACAACTATTTATGGAACAAACTGTCCCAACTTTTTATGATACGCTCACTTTAGAAGAATTGAGCGGCTGCTTTGATTTAAACGCAGTGGCAACTGCTTTTCCTATCCAGATTGTGTCAACGGGTCTAAAAGATATTTTGGTTCCCATTAAAAATGCGCAATTATTACAGGATTTACAACCAAACTCTGCAAAAATTAAGTTACTTAGTCAAAAGTACGGAGTTATCGGGATGCATCTTTTTGCTTTGTCTGAAGAAAATATCATTTGTAGGAATTTTGCGCCCCTTTATGACATCGATGAAGAAGCCGCTACTGGTACATCAAACGGTGCGTTAGCTTGTTATCTGTACCATCACCAAATTTTACAAAAAACCAATTACACCTTTGCCCAAGGTTATACCTTAAACGCTCCTTCAGAAGTCTTAGTGCGTTTGAACACTACATCCCAAAAGAAAATTGATCAAGTTCTAGTTGGTGGCAGAGGCTATTATGTTGAAACAAAAGAATTATTTTTATAAAAAAAGATGGCCTAGGCCATCTTTTTTACTTCATTGCATCTTCAATAAATGTGAAAAAGCGTTCTTTTAAAGAATCTGTATTGTCTTTAACTTTTTCGCCATATTCAGCTAATTTTGAACCGCCATCTTTCACACGATCAACAACATTTAAAACAGAATCTAATTCATCATCGGATAAATCATCGACAATCGATAATAATTTTTGGTTTCCATCAAATTTATCGTCTACAAACTTTTTAACTTTATAACGATTGGAAACATGAGATACCTTCTTAATAATTTTTTCAGAAGCGATGACTGCAACAGAGACACTTGCAACTGCAGCAATGCTTAAACCGATACCAATTTTTGTTGATGCTTTCATTTCCTTCAGCTCCTCTGTTATTTTCTACTTTAATCATAACATATTATTACTTTTATGCGTAATAGAAAGACCTTTACTAGCACTTAGTCTCGTCGGTTATTGCCACCAAATAAAATAACCAAACGTAAAAGTTGTAAAAAGGTCGAAAGCGCCGCTGCTACGTAGGTAAGTGCTGCTGCAAAAAGAACTTTTCTGGCCATAGGGACTTCTTCTTCTGTTAATAACCCACCTTCAGAAAGAATACTTAATGCACGTCTAGACGCATTAAACTCCACTGGTAAGGTCACCAATTGAAAAATCAAGGCTAATGAAAAAGCCAAAATTCCAATGTTGATTAACGTTTGATTCCAACTAAATAATACACCAATCAAAATTAGTGGAAAGGAGATGGTTGAGCCAATGTTGGCAACTGGAACAATGGCTGCACGAAGACGTAAAGGCACATAGTTCGTATGATCTTGTACCGCATGTCCGCATTCATGAGCCGCCACGCCAATAGCCGCGACCGATGTCGATTGAGCAGTGGCTTCGGATAAGCTCAACATTTTGTTTCCAGAATTATAATTGTCGGTTAAATCACCAGCAATTTGCTGAACTCCAACATCATTAATTTGTTCTTTTTGTAAAATATATTGTGCTGCCTGCGTGCCTGTAACATGTTTACTGCTTCGTACTTGATCATATTTACGAAAGGTACTGTTAACATATGCGGAGGCCGCACCAGAAATCGCAATTCCAATAATTACCAATATATAGGTTGGATCGATTCCAAAATAAAAGGGCATCATTGTCCTCTACCTCCATCTTTTTTTCTTTATTGTAGCATGATAGTGAAAAAAAGGGAGCGACAAACGTTGTCTTTTGTTTAAAAAAATGATGAATTTTTCAAGAAAGTGCCGAAACTAACAAAATTGTCACTCAATTAACGGAAAAAAATATGGCGAATTTCCTAAAAAAAAGGCATACTATTCCTTGAGGTGAGGAAAATGAAAACATTACTAAAAATATTAATTCCCATAGTCATTTTAGCCGGTGGTAGCTGGGGTGTTTATAATTACTATTACGGTGGAGAAGCCTATTATACACAAATCACAACATCTGGTGAAAAGAAAGATGAAAAAACAAATTCTGGTGAAGCAATGACCATTTATTACTATCAACAATCTGCGTTTAATAAAAACGGTGAAGAAAAAACCGTGGAATTAAACGAATCCCGTGATCAACCTTTGCGTATGAAAGCCTATCTAAAATTGAAAGTTAATCCCCGTAAAGGCGTGATCAGCTGGAATGAAGTGACAGAAAAAGAAGTCCCTGAAAAAGCTTTAGAAAAATTAAAATAAAGAAAAAAAGCCGTTGGTAAGCGACCAACGGTTTTTTTCTTTATAATTGATTACTAATTTTTTCGATATTTTTTAGCATGATGGACACTGTGCCATCTGGATTATTGACGAATTCAATTAAATCGCCATTGCGATAAACATCTAATGGGACAATTAATTCAATACCATTATCCATTTTTAACTTTTGTTTGCCAAATTTCTTTTCAGAAATTTCGCGAGATTCTCTGACTGGCGGTGTTTTGTCGACAAACTTCGACTCATTCACTTCTTCTTGGTAAGCTAATTTAGCTGATACATTTTCTTTAAACACTTGCTCAGCAATCTGCTCATTGTCAATCGTTCCCGTTTCCTCAATGCTATCATATACCGCTTCTTTTACAGAAGCCATTAGTTCAAACTCATCTTCGTTAAATTTCTTTCCAATACGTTTGACTGCTTTTTTAATTTCTTTGATATTTTCTTCCATGGAAGGCGCCGCTTGCGTCTCAATCACTTTTTCAGAGAAATACCAGATTTTTTCTCCTGAAAATTCATATCTTTTCTCTAGTAATTCAAACGCTAATGTATCTAAGTCAACCGTAATCCCTTCATCTGGTTTTTGTGATTTTGAAGACAAAATTGCTCGATTGATAATCAGTTTGTTATAAACGGATTCTTCTTCATAGTCGACGTAATGCGTGTAACTTTCTTTATAGTTTAATTTAATCATTGCGACATGTAACACCGTATCTAATTCATATAAAATGAACAAAATATCAGCACTAGGCGCATCTTCGCTTCCTGAATAAACATCATACCAATGTTGGGTAACTTCTTGGCTTTTCTTCACAAAATCACTAGGAATCCCACGTAACGTGTCAACAAAGGAACTATTTTCCGCCAATGTTCCAGTCTTTGTTTGTGCAGTCGAAAGTTTTGAAATTTTTGCAGTTAAATACGTTCGAATATACTCAGTGGTTAAATCTAGTTCCTTTTCAGAGAAAACCGGCGTCCCAGTTTCTCGATCAATAATGTGTAAAATTGCTTTTTTTAAATAAATATCCATTTTTACGCTCTCCTTTTCTCAACCTTTTTAGTCTAACTGAAAGAGAGAAAAAAGCCAATAGTTTCTATAAAAAGAAGAAGAATTCGTAGACAAATGTCTACGAATTCTTCTTAACTTCAAAAAGCGATTACCCTTCTTCGCTGTATAACATCCCTGTTGCTTCATCAACTGGATCGACTTTATTAAAGATGCCTTTCTTTCTGAAAATATAAGTTAAGCCCATTGGTACGATAATGGCAATCACCATTGCGACTAAAAACGGCAAGTAATATTGTGGCACAATAGATAAAATTCCTGGCAAGCCACCGACGCCGATACTTGTCGCACGAACGCCCATTAAAGTGGCAAACATTCCGGCCATTGCCGAACCAATCATGCCCGCAACAAATGGATAAACATATTTTAAGTTGATCCCAAACATCGCTGGTTCAGTCACACCTAGGTAACAAGAAATCATCGCTGGAATCGAAACTTGTTCTTCTTTTTTGTTTCCACGATGCATAAAGATAACTGCTAAAACCGCTGAACCTTGTGCAATATTTGATAGAGCAATCATTGGCCATAAGTTGGTTGACTGAAAGTCAGCAATCAACTGTAAATCAATCGCATTACTCATATGATGCAACCCAGTGATGACTAATGGTGCGTACATAAAGCCAAAGACGGCGCCAAATAACCAATTAAATGTTGACGTTAATCCTGCATTTACGATATCAGAAACCCAACTACCAATCGTCCAACCGATTGGTCCTAAAATGACATGTGCAGCCAATACTGTTGGTACTAAAGCAAACAATGGGACAAAAATCATTGAAATTGCTTGAGGAATCACTTTTCTAAAGAAAATTTCAAGATAGGCAAGTAAGAAGCCGGCTAACATGGCTGGGATAACTTGCGCTTGATAACCAATCATGTTAACTTGAGCAAACCCAAAATCCCAGAAAGGAATTTCTGCTGCTTTAGTCGTCGCAACTGAATAAGCATTCAAAAGTTGTGGTGAGACTAATGTAATCCCTAGGACAATCCCCAAAATTTGTGTGGTTCCCATTTTCTTCGTAATACTCCACGTAATCCCAACTGGCAAGAAGTGGAAAATTGCTTCGCCGATTAACCATAAGAATGAATTGACTCCATTCCAAAATTGAGAAACTTCCACGATTGTTTGACCATCAAGAAAGCCAAATGGAACCCCTTCCAAAATATTGCGGAACCCTAAAATCAATCCCCCGATAACAAGTGCAGGAATCAATGGTGTAAAAATCTCAGCTAAAACAGAAACAACTCGTTGAACAGGACTCAAATTACTTTTGGCAGCTGCTTTCCCTTCTTCTTTTGAAACCCCTTCTAAACCGGAAATTGCAGAAAAATCATTATAAAATTGTGGGACTTCATTCCCAATAATTACTTGAAACTGTCCAGCATTGGTAAAGGTTCCTTTTACAGAAGGAATATCTTCAATCACAGGTACATCCGCTTTTTTTGGATCTTTTAATACAAAACGCATTCGAGTTGCACAATGAGAAACAGCTGAAATATTTTCTTTGCCTCCTACTGCTTTCAACAACTGTTGTGCATCGCTTTGAAACTTACCCATTTTACATTCTCCTCTCAAACTTGTATATACAATTAAGTTGTATATACATCATACTCGATTATTCTTTTTTTGGCAAGCGCTTTCTTTCGAAAAAATAATTTTATTTTTTTACAAATCCCTTGTCTTTTCTTAAAGAGTCAAACAGAACGCTTTTTTAGCTGCTTCTTTATTGCTATACTACAGAGGGAAAAAACGAAAAGGAGTATGAAAAATGTTTTTTAAAGAAATTCATCATGTGGCAATCAATGCCTCAAATTATCAAGCAACTAAAAATTTTTATGTCGAAAAGTTGGGCTTTGAAGTTCTTCGCGAAAATCATCGTCCCGAAAAAAACGATATTAAATTAGATTTAAAATTAGGCAGCCAAGAATTGGAAATTTTCATTTCTGATCAATTTCCCGCTCGCCCCTCTTATCCTGAAGCTTTAGGATTACGTCATTTAGCTTTTAAAGTTGAACATATTGAAGAAGTGATTGCTTTTTTAAATGAGCAAGGAATTGAAACAGAACCGCTACGAGTAGATGATTTTACGGGTGAAAAAATGACCTTCTTTTTTGATCCAGATGGACTACCTTTAGAACTTCATGAATAATAAATAAAGGAGAGAAACAAAATGAAAGATACCTTTCGCTTAGAAAACCAGACGATTTATTTTGGTACAGAACGGGCAATTTCAGCCAGCCCTCAAACGATTTGGCGCTACCTCACTGAGACAGACAAGCTAAAACAATGGTTTCCAGAATTAGAGATTGGTGAATTAGGTGTTAACGGGTTTTGGCGGTTTATTCTGCCCGATTTTGAAGAAACGATGCCTTTCACTGATTATGCAGAGGAAAAATATCTGGGCGTGACTTGGGATACTGGTATCATCTATTTTGACTTAAAAGAACAAGCACCTCATCAGACCCTGTTAGTCTTCTCAGAATCTCTCCCAGAAAATTTTACAACACCTCGCCATAAAGATATCGCTGGTTGGTCAATTGTTCTCAACCGCTTGAAGCAAGTAGTTGAAACCCCTGATGCAGCACCAGAAAAAATAGATTTTCCGCAAATAGAAAATCATTACTTGGAAAAATTAACGAATTTAGAAAATTAAAAAGTGTGGCACAACGGGTAAATAACCCTTTGTGCCACACTTTTTAAAAACGTAAAATACGCTGATAAACAAATAAACCTAAATCAATTAAACAAACAACAAAAATTGCCAATAATACAAAAGAGACCCGCAACTCTGCGGCGTACATCCCTCGTAAACTAATTGTTGCCAAACATAACCCAAAAATCGTTGCCATTGTCACTTGTAACACGGTTCCTGGTTTTAGGGCATAAACAAAAATGCCAATCAAACTAGAAACAACGAGGTGTGTCATTGGCAATTGAAGCCAATTGACAACAAACAGACTAAGGAAACATCCTAAAAGAGTCCCCCAAAAACGTGTCTTAATACGCGTGTTCATTTCTGCTTTCACTGGATGCAAGAGTAGAAAAACATTCATCGGAATCCAAATTATTTTAATGCCTCCTACACTCCACATTAAAATAAAACTCAGCGTAATGGTGAAACTCATACGAACAGCTAAACGAAATCGTTGCACCCTTTCGTCAGGACTTTCTAAAAATTGTTTGAAACTTGTGATCCCAAAAAAAGTCTGTTGTAAGTCGTGCCAGAAATTAATAACCGCCAATTTTTGTTGTTTCATATTTAATTGAATGCTTTTAAAAAAGCGAACATGGCCTCTACTCTTTAAGCTGGTTAGCTGACTTAATCCTGTTTGCCACCAAGCGTTTAATGTTAAAGCCAATAAAAAAAGACCAATTAAAAAGGCCACAACTTGAGATTGCATCAAAAATGTATTTCCTTTAACCTGGATTAACTGACAAAACGTAAACATCATCAAATAACTATGATACCGCATCGGTGTCGCAGATGAATAAAATAAATAAACAATTAAAAATGTCACACTACTATTTAAAATAATAGACCAGCTAAAGGAACTACTGGCTATAAATGCTAAAAAACTGATCACAAATTGCCTGATACTCATTTTGAGCAGCGCTACAAACGAATAATCTTTTTTATAGTTAATTTTAAACATAATAGTAAATACAGGCACCATAATTAAATAGCTTGGGGAAAATAAAAAATCCAATGTATAAAAACTAACCAAAAAAAAGGCGATGACTGGGAAAATGGCCCAAACATACGCAAAAAATTGCTGACTTTTTGTACTAAGAAAATAAATAACAATCACTCCAATATCGATTCCTTATCCATTGTAACATGCTTGTCAATTCCCTTTCCAAATTGAATATACCAATTCGTTAAAAATAAATAAAAAAGCAAATAAATACGCTTTCATTTCTCGTTTTTTGTGCTATAATCAGCCTATATGATATATCATTTAAAACAAAGGAGCTACTTTCATGAATATTCAAGCGATTGATACGCGACACGGAACTGCCAACCAACATAGTTTTTCAAATGGAAATTGTCTACCCTATACTGGCGTGCCATTTGGGATGAACTTTTACGCCCCGCAAACAACTGACCAAAAAGGCAGCTGGTGGTTTCATCCAGAAGATCGAACATTTCAAGGCTATCGAGTAACGCATCAACCAAGTCCTTGGATGGGTGATTTTAGCCATTTATTAATGACCCCTGTCAGTGGTTCATTGTCGGAACTTTCTTTATTCCATGCCCAAAGTTCTTATCGTCCAGAAGAAAGCCTTTTTTCTCCTGTCGAAATTAACTTAACTCAATTACGCTATCAAATAACTTCTCAATTAATCCCAAGCATGTATGGTGGTATCTTAACCATTGATTATCAACAAAAAGATAATCACTTACTGCTAACTCTGCCTGGACGTTATCAAGTAAAACAATTAGATGACCATCAAGTGGCTGTAAAAGTCATCAACTATTCTGGTTGTGAAGATCCAGATTTTAGTTTTTATTTTGTGCTTCATTTTGAACAGCCTTTAACCAAATGGTTTGCCCCTTCTTCAGGTGAAGATGGCAAAATCCTTCTTTCTTTTGGAAATATTGCTCAACAAGTTGTTCATTTTAGTAGTTCATTTATTTCTGAAAAACAAGCGCAGTTAAATTTAGCGCGAGAAATCTCTTTGCGTTCTACTGAGATGCTGCAACAAGGAATCGCAGATTGGCATAATTATTTCGATCGCCTTAAAGTAACGCATGAAAATCCTGAACATACTAAAACGTTTTATCATACACTGTATCGAACATTCCTATTTCCGCAAACCTTTTATGAATTGGACGAAAATCAGCAGCCGATTCATTATGATACGTTCTCGCAAACGGTTCGTCCTGGTGTACTATATACCAATAATGGCTTTTGGGATACTTATAAAACGGTCTACCCATTGTTCTCACTAATTGCTCAAGAAAAATACGAAGAGATGCTAGAAGGCTTTTTAAATAGTTACAACGAAACAGGTTTCTTGCCAAAATGGTTATCGCCAGATGAGCGTGGTTTAATGCCCGGCACCTTGATTGACGCTGTCATTGCTGATGCCGCCGTGAAAAAGATTCGTCCTGACTTGATGCCTCAGTTCCTAGAAGCGATGAAAAAAGGCGCCACACAACAAAGCGAACGAGAAAATTATGGACGTCAAGGAACTCTGGATTATCTAAAATATGGCTATGTTCCTTCAACCTATCATGAATCTGTCAATCATACCTTAGACTATGCGTACAGCGATTTCTGTATTTCGCAAGTTGCAAAAACACTGAATGATTCAGAGACCGCAACGTTTTATCGTCAACAAGCCTTGAATTATCAACAACTTTTTAATCCTGAAACTGGCTTTATGCAAGCCAAGGATACTGAAGGCAATTTCCGTCCTGACTTTTTAGATATTCGTTGGGGCAAAGATTACGCCGAAGGAAGTGCTTGGCAATCAAGTTTTGCGGTTTATCAAGATTTTGCAGGTTTGATTAAACTATATGGTAGCGAGTTAGCTTTCGAAAAAAAATTAATTCAGCTCTGCAATCAAGCGCCTAACTTTAACGTTGAAGGCTATGGTTTTGAAATTCATGAAATGAGTGAAATGGCGGCAATTGATTTTGGTCAATTAGCCATCTCAAATCAACCAAGTTTCCATTATCCGTTTCTATTCAGCTACATCGGCAAACCAGAGATGGCTCAACCACTTTTAAAACAACTAATGCAAACATTTGATGCTTCACCAACTGGCTATCCAGGTGATGAAGACAATGGTAGCATGTCTGCTTGGTATATTTTTAATAGCTTAGGCTTTTATCCCGTCACACCAGGAACTGGTGAATATGTAATCGGGATGCCTTTAGTCCAGACGGCGGAAGTAAAACTATCAAATGGTAAACAATTAACCATTCAGACATCACCAAACAAAGTCCAACAACAATTTATTCATGAAATTCAGTTAAACCAAGAAAAACATACTGCGCCTTATTTTACTCATCAAGAACTATTAAACGGCGGGACTTTAGATTATCAATTAGGGATTGTCCCGAATCCACAAAACACAGCAGAACGACCGTTTTCATTAAGTACAGAAAAATAATAAAAAGAAAGATGTTCATAAAAATTGAACATCTTTCTTTTTATTCTTCGACACCTGCGTAATTTGATTGGTATTGCTCTCGAAATTCTTTTGGCGTAATTCCATTTAATTTTTTAAACATTTTTGAAAAATAGTTGGTATTGTTAAATCCTACTTTTTCTGAAATTTCGTTGATTGTATCATCCGTGTACAATAATAATTTCTGGGCATGCTTGGTACGCACTTGATTCAAATATTGAGAAAAACTCCGCTTGGTTTCTTTTTTGAAAATTTGGCCTAAATAACTAGGGTTCAAATGGAGCTCATCCGCCACCGTTTTTAAGTTTAATTCTTCTAAATAACCTTGTTCAATTCTTTCTACAGCTTGGCTAACACTTTCTGAATATTTTTTTATTTTAGGTTTATTTTTCACTTCTGCCAAGACTTGCTGCATTAACGCATACAGTGTATTAAGATTGTTGCTGGCTCGAATTTCTTCCACGATTTTTTCATAGTTTTCTTCTAACACAGTTGGATACTGACGGGAAATATCTGAAAAAAGTAAGAAGACTACATAGCGTACATATTCTGGCGTAGCGTGTTGTTGACTTAACTGATTGAAAATAGCATCTAATTCCCGTTGAATGGTCTGCATATCCCCAATCATCAAGGCTTGGTTAAACGCTAGAAAAGTAAAATCTTCTGCCGAACGATTCATTTGTTCTTTTTGATTATTTGGCAGAAATTCTTGATAGAACGTTTCAATTGCTTGCAACTGTTTTACTTTCTCATAACTTTCATAAACCGTTTCCCATTCATTCACAGATTCCCCTACAAAAATCTGACCTTGACCAGCTAGAATCGCTTCAATTTCACGAATAAATAAGAACGCTTCTTGTCTGGCCCCTTTATAGATAAGTAACAATTGGTGGTACGTACTCATCCAACTTTCAATGAATAACAGTTGACCTTTTTTCATAAATAGTTCCTTGATTGTTTCTAAAAATGGCATCTCAGCTTCAACCAATAAAACGGTAAAATCACCTGGTTTTATAGTCGTAAATTGCTGCATTAACTCTTCGTATTCCCCTTCGCTGATTTCATCATTAAGCCAACGCATCAAGCCATTTTCTAAATATAGACGCACGCGAGCATGGGATTTTTTTTGTTGGTCCAATTCTGTTTTGATTCTTTGGATATTGGCTAATAGTTCTTGCTTATTGACTGGTTTCAAAAGATAATCTTGGACCTGCAAAGCCATGCCTTTTTTGACGTAATCAAACTCTTGATAACCTGATAAAATTAAACTAATAAATTGATGTCCTTTTTTCTTTGCTTGCTCAATTAATTCGATCCCACTCATTTCCGGCATCGTAATATCTGTTAATAAAACATCAATAGATTCTGTTTCTAAAAAAGCCAATGCTTCTTGCGCACTACGCGCTGTTTTAACAATTTCAAAACCTAACTCTTGCCAAGGAATAATCCATTTTAAGCCTTCTAAAATCATATATTCATCATCAACAAACATCACTCGATACATCTTTTCACCCCTTATGCTACAAACGAAAGACGAATTGTCGTCCCTTCTCCTTCTTTCCCTTCAATGGTTAAACCATAACTCTCCCCAAAAAAGCGTTGTAAACGTTCATGAACATTTCTTAACCCAATGGATTGTTCCGTTTCTATTTCTGTTTGATTTAAACGTTCGCGAATTTCCTCTAACCGATTGGCGGTAATTCCTTTTCCATTATCTACAACAGCCACAATAATTTTTTCGCCTTCTCGGTAGGCGTGGACCTTAATAGCATTGTCTTGTCGTTGATAGTCAATTCCATGCACAAAATAATTTTCGACAAGCGGCTGAATGATGAACTTAGGAATTTCAACATCAGCAATTGTTTCTTCTATTTCGAACTTATAGGCAAATTGATCGGGATAACGCATTTGATACAAATACACATACTTTTCGCAAAATGAGATTTCCTCTGCCAAGGTCGTGGTTTTTTCTTGGTTAATATTATTCCTAAGTAACGTTGAAAAAGCATAGACAACATCAGCTAGTTCTTCTTGTTGCCGACTCAAGGCATACATGCGAATATATTCCAACGTATTATAAAGAAAATGAGGATTAATTTGCGACTGTAATGCTCTCATGTGGGCATCGCGTTGCTTAATTTCTAAAGTATAAATATCGTGAATGTATTGATCTAAACTGTCTACCATAAAATTAATCGCGGAAGCAATATCATTCAACTCTTCCTGAACTTGATTCGTGTCAATTCGTTCTTTTAAATTGCCATCGCCAATGGCTCGTGTCGCTTCTAAAATTAATTGGACTTGTTGAGAATAGCGTTTAAATAGGCGGTTTAAGCCCACTAATAAAATAACAATCAAAAGTAACCCAATCCCTAAAATGGCTGCATAATTCATAAACAATTGTTGAAATAAGACTCGGCGGCTTGTTAATAAGAGAATGGTACTCCGGCCACTGCTTTCTATTTCCGTAATATCGTAGCGATTATGAAAAACCTGTTGAATGTCACTATCGGTGTGCATTCTTTTATCTAGTTGCCGCTCTTCTTCTTTGGTAAATTGTGCTTTTTCAGAAAAAATTTGATTTCCAGCACTATCATAGATAAACGCATTAATACCTGATTTTTTCAATAAGTCTGCTTGGTTGCCTAGCAACTCTTGACTTGAAAACACAGTGTACAACTCTCCCAGCGGTTGTCCTGTATAAGGATCGGAGATAATTCGCATTAGTTGAAAGCCATGTTTTTTAATTGATGACATATCCATTTTTTTCCCATTTGTAGCTGTGCGATTGGCGAACAAAACCTGATCAAATTCATCTAAGCGAATAATCACTTCTTCTAAGTCAGGAAAGGTGCTAAATAATGTACTTAAATTATTTCCAAAGTGGGTACTGACCCGATCTTCCGACCATTGGCTGTAAGTATAGTCAAAATACTCAGGAGGAGAAAGTTCCATATATTTTCGCATGTTTTCAATTTTACTTGCAGAGCCAGCTAATTCATTAATCATATTCGTCGCCGCATTATTTTTATTCGTTACATAGCTGTCAATTTGGGAAACGGCGTTATTTTTTTGTGAATCAATTGATAAGTTAATTGTATAAGTAACATAAACGCACAAAGCAGCCACCGTTAACAAAATAATACTTGTTAACAGTAGACTGTATTTTTGTACTAATCGATTTAATAAATATTTTTTTTTAAACAGTTTTTTGAAGATTCGCTTCATTTTGTTCCAACTTTCCATCAATAAACTGGCGATTTTTACGCGTGACATAGGCACACCACATCATAATTAAGGCAAACGAAGCAAATAGTAGCAGTCCTTTCATTTTCCAAGTTAAAGCAACGATACTAATTACACCGAATAAGACTTTAAAAAATACACCGAGGTTTAAAAAGATACTGATAAATGAAAGCTTCATTAAATCAATAGTTGAGATAAAATAGCTTCCTTCATATAGTAGCATATAAATGTAAAAAATAACGAGTATTAGGGAAACAAAAAATAAAATAAATGTAATAATTAACCACATTATTCCGGTAAATTGAACGGCTAAATAAATATTATAAAAAACAAATCCTAAAGTGAAGAGAAAAAGTAGAAAATAACAGTTACTTCTTTTAAAATGTGCTTTCCATGATTCAAATGCTCGTTTAACGGTGATTGCTTGATAATTCATGCCCTCTTCCAAAATGAAATCCGTCATCATTTGGAGTGCTGGACCAACACCAAAAATAATCCCTCCAGTTAAACTAAATAAAACAAACAGTAAATTTAGTTTGATTACTGTCCAGGAAAGGTAAAACAACCGCTGAATCCCTGTACTTTCCATCTTCCTCTTCCTTTCTATTATGTAAAAGGCTGAGCCAAAAGCGCTCAGCTAATGCCTCAGCCTCCTGTGATTATTTTTGAGATTGGATATATTCGTCTAACTGTGTTTGCATTTCTTTTTGAACTTTATCCCAGCCAGCTGTTTTTAGGTCATCCATTAATTTTGGAAGTGTTTCTTCTGGATCAACAGTTCCTGTATTTAAGCTTGCTGCGTAACGATTCATAACTGTAGCAACGTTAGTGATTTCAGTTTTCACTTTATCATTTACAAAAGTAAAACCAAGAATTGGTGAATCTTTTGCTTCTTCGATGCTCTTATCACGTTCTTTAACCATGTCTTCAGTGACAGATTCTTCTGGCCAAATGATTAAGTTGTTTCCTGTGTTCCAAGCACTCAAATGAGTTGTTGGTGTGTAATCTTTCAATAATTTCACACGATCATCGCCAACTTTTTCATATTGTTTGCCTTCTTCACCATAAACAAGTCCGTTTAGCAATTCTGGATTGCTGTTTAATAAGCCTAGCAATTCAACAGCTTTTTCTTTGTTTTTAGACGTATTTGCAACAACATAGTTAGCCATTTGCGCTTGTGCTGTTGTTTTTAATGGTTCTGTTAGTGGACGAGAAACAAGTGGTTTGCCAGCAGCTTGTGTTAAGATTGTATCACCATAATCCATAGGACCTTGTGTTTCTTGACGCATGAACCAAGTATTGGTATTTAAGTCATATGGTGTTGTACTTGTAGCAGCATCTGTTGGAATCAAGCCATCTTTATACCATTGATGTAAGACTTTTAAGTTATTAATCATGTCTTTGTCGGCATATTGGTTAATAATTTTTGGTGAGCCAGTATCAGTTGTTTTTACTGCAAATGGATATTGGTTACCAATAGGGAAGTCATAATTACCTGTTGCAAAGAATGTTTGGCCGATAGCAAAAGCAGCAATATTTGGTTCTTTTTTATGGAATTCTTTTAGAACTTCCGTTGCACTTTCATAACTACCATCAACTTTACTAATATCTAAATTGTATTTATCGACATATTCTTTATTAAAAGTTAAAACTTGTTGACCGTAAGAGTTACCTAAAATTGGGAACGCATACAGTTTTCCATTGATCGTATTTCCTTTAATATAGTTATCTGGTAATTGATCATAGGCTTCTTTGGCATATTTAGGTGCTAAATCAGTTAAATCAGCATAGGCGCCTTTTTGTGCATTCGTTGCATAATTTTGTGCTAATGAAATATCATAGCTTTCACCAGAAGCAACGATTGTTGACATTTTTTGGTCCCAATCGCCCCAACCAACAAATTCCATTTTTAATTTTGCCCCAATTTTTTTCTCGATAATCTTATTCGCATTATCGATTAATTGGTCATAATTATCTGGTTTGTCCCCAACACGATACATTAATAACGTTGGTGTACTATCATCACCTTTTGACGCTGCATCTTTTGAAGATTTACCGCACGCGCTTAGTCCTACAGCTAAAGCTGCTGCGCCAGCTACGGCTAATCCTTTTTGCCATTTTTTCATTCCTTATTTCCTCCTGTACAATTTTATTCTTTCACGCCGCCGATTGTTAAACCACCCACGAAATATTTTTGGAAGAATGGGTAAGTTAACGCAATTGGTAACGTAGATAAGACAACAATCGCCATTCGAGCCGATTCACTTGGTAGAACGCCTAATCCTTCTTGTGCTGCTGCACCCATATCCGTACTTCTTGATAAGAACTCTAAGTTGTTTTGAATTTTCATCAATAAATACTGTAATGGTACCAAGGTATCTTTTTGAATGTAAAGTAACGCATTGAACCAATCGTTCCAATAACCCAAAGCCGCAAACAAACTAATTGTGGCAATCCCTGGAACTGCTAGTGGTAGCACAATGCTGACAAAAATGCGCATTTCACTTGCGCCATCAATACGTGCCGATTCAATAATACTGTCAGGCACGGTTTTCTTGAAAAACGTTCGCATCACTAAAATATTAAATGGTCCTAAAGCTAAAGGCAAAATTAACGCCCAAATTGTATCTTTCAATTGCAATAAGTTTGTCATTACTAAATAGTTCGCAACCATCCCTGGTGAAAATAACATTGTAATTAAAGCAAACAATGTAAAGAATTTTTTAAATGGAAAGTTGGAACGAGAAATGACATAGGCATATAATGACGTCATTGTTGCATTGACAATCGTCCCTGTCACCGTAATGAAGACCGTTACCCCTAAGGCATGAATAATGCGTTGACTCATTGCCCCTTGGAAAATGTAACGATAGGCCTCCAATGAAAATTCTTTTGGCCAAAACCGGTAGCCGTTTGCTGCTAATGATCCTTCACTTGTCAATGAAATCATAATAACAAAGAAAAACGGAACCACACAGGAAATAGCAAAAATAGCAATGACAATATTGAAAATCAAATTCGCTGTCGGGTTGAAGGATCGAACGTTAACGCTAGTGACTTTTTTCTTTTTCATAATCCTTCCTCCTAAAATAGTGCTGAATCTGGTTCAATTCGACGAACAACTAAATTCGCAATTAATAATAAACATGCCCCAACGACAGATTGATATAACGCTGCAGCTGCCGTCATGCCTACATCACCAGTAGCCGTTAAGCCATTGTAAATATAGGTATCTAACACACTTGTCACGTTGTAAAGCGCACCTGAATTTCTTGGTACGATGTAGAACAAACCAAAGTCTGCTCTGAAGATACCGCCGATGTTTAAAATTAATAAAACAGACATCATTGGTAAAATTTGTGGAATCGTAACATTTTTTATTTGTTGCCATTTGTTGGCACCATCTACCATCGCTGCTTCATAGTATGTCGGATCAATCCCCATCACAGAAGCATAGTAGATAATACTGTTGTAGCCTAGACTCTTCCAAACATTTAGGAAGACAAAAATTACTGGCCACCAACGTGGATCTGCATACCAGTTAATCATTGTGCCGCCATTACCAGTAATCCATTGATTCAAAATCCCTTTATCCGGACTTAAAAAGGCATAAACAAAATAGTTAATAACCATCCAAGATAAGAAATATGGTAGCAATGACATCGTGTGATAAACTTTAACCAAGCGACGATTTCTTAATTCACTCATAATAATAGCAAAAGCAATCGCAAAGAATAAGTTAAAGGCTAAAAAGACGACATTGTACAAAATGGTGTTTCTAGTAATTAACCAAGCATCTTTTGACGCAAATAAAAATTTAAAGTTTTCAAAACCAACCCAAGGACTTTCTCTTAGACTAGCTAAGAAACCATCTGGTGAAATATGAAAATCTTTAAATGCGACCACATTGGCTAAGACTGGTATATAGAAGAAAAATATAAACCAGATAAATCCTGGTAACGCCATAAGGATTAAGGCCTTATAACGCCATACATTTTGAAAAAACCCGTTTTTCTTCTTCATTCGTTTCGCTCCTTTCATAAATATAATAGCGTTTTCATAATATCTTTTTAAGAAACAAATTATAGGATTTGAGAAACAAATTATAGATTTTGTGTCATTTAAGGTAAAAATTTGCCGAATTGACCGTTCTTTGTGAAAACGTTTATCTGATATTTTTTTTATAACCTCTTAAGAACATTAAAAATAATTGGATAAATTCCACTCATAAAGCGGTTTCACTTGTGCGTATTTGTTGTATAAAAGCTGAGAACTTGTTATTTTCACAAAGGATATTATCTAATTATTTTTGAGGAGGACTATTTTTGAATTTTATCCGTAAAAACACTAGAGCAATTAGTTTAATTGTGGTATATTTTTTCACAGTTTTAATGCAAGCTGGTTCTTTATTATTATTAGCTATTTCACTGTTATTTGATAATAATTTAGTAGAATCATCTTTTGCAAATCTCGTAACAGGTTTAACTATTACTGCTATTGTGGGAATAGTTTTATTTTGGAAAGAAATCGTTGCTGGGTTCGACTATTTTAAAGAAGAGACTCTTTGGCGTATTTTTAGCATTTTCTTATGGGTGGGGCTGATTTTTTTAGTCGATGTTATTATTCAAAAAATCATGAGTAATAATCCAATTGCTAATCAACAAGATGTTCTCTCATTTGGTGCACAAGTCCCATTGCTTGTTACTCTATTTTTCTTAGCAATCGTGGGGCCAATTGCTGAAGAACTAGTTTTTCGGCAAGTATTAATGAATTGTTTATCGGAAACAATTGGTATAGCCAGTGCGACTATAATTTCAATTTTTTTATTCACCTTTATGCACACACAACAGCCCCTTGATTTTCTCATTTATCTGCCAGGAGCTATTTTATTATCTGCAGCTTACTTAAAATCAAATCGTTCGCTTGTATTTGTTATGGCTATTCATATTGTTAATAATATGTTGGGTTTCTTGTTATAAATCAAAAAGAGTTGGCGACATAGGTCATTATGACTTATGTTGCCAACTCTTAAATTTTCAGCTAATTAGTCGTTCTAAAACAATCGATTTTGTTTACTCCTCTTTTTCTTTGTTTCTCTTTATAACATAGAGAATTAATACAATTAAGATCAGTCCTACACCCAGATACGCAAATATTTTTTGGACTTTTTCTCCTGTTTTTGGTAAATAGGATGATTTAGACGTTTCTTTCTTGTTTATGGCAATTTCATTTTTACTATTTTTTGTAGGTTTGTTCTGGTCTGTAACAACTTTTTTTGTTTCCTTTTTATTTTTCGCTGGTTCTTCGGGTGTAATAGGCACCTCTGGTTCTTCTGGTGGATTAACTGTATCATCTACTTTGGCTTTGTTGAGAATTGTTTCGCCTGCCTTGGCTTCTTCGTTAACGATCACTTTGAAACGAATACTCCGCTCTTTCGTATCGGTGATACTTGGGTATTCCGCTGTGATTGTGCCGTTGGCTTCTTTCAAGCTGATCGGTTTTGGTTCATCACCGACACTTGTTAGGCTATCTTTGACATATGTCAGTCCTTTTGGCAGTTGGTCTGTGATAACTACTTTGTTTAAAACGCCGTTTTCGATGGTATTGCGGAAGCTGATGGTGTATTCGATTTCTTCCCCTAGTTTTGGTTTAGCGTTATTAACAGTTTTTGTTGCGGTTAATTTGCCTTCTTTCGCTTCTGGTACCACCGGCACCTCTGGTTCTTCGGGCGGATTAACTGTGTCATCTACTTTGGCTTTGTTGAGAATTGTTTCGCCCGCTTTCGCTTCTTCGTTAACGATCACTTTGAAACGAATACTCCGTTCTTTCATATCGGTGATACTTGGGTATTCTGCTGTGATTGTGCCGTTGGCTTCTTTCAAGCTGGTTGGTTTTGGTTCATCGCCGACACTTGTTAGGCTATCTTTGACATACGTCAGTCCTTTTGGTAGTTGGTCTGTGATAACTACTTTGTTTAAAACGCCGTTTTCGATGGTGTTGCGGAAGCTGATTGTGTACTCGATAGTTTCGCCTAGTTTTGGTTTAGCGTTATTAACGGTTTTTGTTGCGGTTAGTTTGCCTGCGTTCGTTTCTGGTACCACAGGCACCTCTGGTTCTTCGGGCGGATTAACTGTGTCATCTACTTTGGCTTTGTTGAGAATTGTTTCGCCCGCTTTCGCTTCTTCGTTAACAATCACTTTGAAACGAATACTCCGTTCTTTCGTATCGGTGATACTTGGGTATTCCGCTGTGATTGTGCCGTTGGCTTCTTTCAAGCTGGTTGGTTTTGGTTCATCGCCGACACTTGTTAGGCTATCTTTGACATACGTCAGTCCTTTTGGTAGTTGGTCTGTGATAACTACTTTGTTTAAAACGCCGTTTTCGATGGTGTTGCGGAAGCTGATTGTGTACTCGATAGTTTCGCCTAGTTTGGGTTTGGCGTTATTAACGGTTTTTGTTGCGGTTAGTTTGCCTGCTTTCGCTTCTGGTACCACAGGCACCTCTGGTTCTTCGGGCGGATTAACTGTGTCATCTACTTTGGCTTTGTTGAGAATTGTTTCGCCCGCTTTGGCTTCTTCATTAACAATCACTTTGAAGCGAATACTCCGCTCTTTTGTATCAGTGATACTTGGGTATTCCGCCGTGATTATGCCGTTGGTTTCTTTCAAGCTGGTTGGCTTGGGTTCATCACCGACACTTGTTAGGCTATCTTTGACATACGTCAGTCCTTTTGGTAGTTGGTCTGTGATAACCACTTTGTTTAAGACGCCATTTTCGACAGTGTTGCGGAAGCTAATGGTGTACTCGATAGTTTCGCCTAGTTTTGGTTTAGCGTTATTAACGGTTTTTGTTGCGGTTAATTTGCCAGTTACTTGTTCGTCCGCAATTTTTGCTTCTACTATATTAGAAGTTTCGTTGACTTTTGCAGATGTTAAAATATCTACTGCCTCAACGGTTGCGCTATTAGGCACTAATTCATTTGCTTTTGCTCGTTCATTTATCTGCGCTTTAAATTCGTAAATTGTTTCAGCTGTATCAGCTTTGTAGCTACCTCCTTGTGTAGCAGTTGCACCATTGCCGACACGGACTATAATTTGTTTATTGGTTGCATCATATTCAGCTTGATCATCGCCTGAAGCATCCGTTTTTTCACCAGAATTTGGTCCACTAATAATTTTTAAAGAGCCAGGTAAATAATTTAAGCGAGCATCTAACGCATCCTTCGAGACTGAATTTATCGCTTCTGAATCAGCTTTTGTATTTTTTAGTGAGACACGATACGTGATTGTTTCACCAACTTTGTAAGTTTCTTTTGGTTCCACAATTTCTTTCTTAATTTCAAATTCAGGTGTTTCTGCGTTTACAGCAAAACCAATCGCATTCGTAGAATAATCGTCACCACTACTTGTTGTTCTAAAATTAATTTGGTTTTGTCCAGCATTTAAAACACCTTCGGGAATTGCCATACGATCGATATCAATATCTAAAAAATTAGGATGATCCGGCGCAAATTTACCTGGATACTTGTCTACCATATGTTCATCGTTATCTGTCACAGTTGCGTTCATAGCATTATTAACTGGGTTGAGCGTGTTCGAAATATTTACCCAAGTTCCTGCGCTATTTTTAATTTGTGCGTTGTCTCCAGTCCAGTATTTATCTCCTTGAACAGTAAACCAGGTCACAATTGGATCAAGCTTTCCTTGTTTTGCTGTTAAAAAGTTGCTCATAGTGAATTCATTATTAGTTCCAGCAGCATTGCCACGTGCTCCATAGTAAATACTAAAAGCTCTTGACTTACTTGCCTGATCCTTTGTAACAACAAACAAACTCCAACCGCTAAAGTTATAATATTGATATTGACCATTTAAACTACTTGTCATAGGAATATCTGCTAACGTATAACTTCCTGTCGCACTTTTATCCCCTTGTAAAATTGAAGTTACATCTGCATAATTAGAAAATCCAGTGTTATTGTACCCGAAACGTTGTCCTGGGTTTGTTGCATCTTGATCGATACGATGGTACCTTTGGGGCGAAACGCGCTGTACGGTTCCATTTGGTGTTGTAAATTGAACTGGTGCACTAATTTCTTCATCAGAAAGATTTGTTCCGTAAGCAGGGCCTTTATATCTAGACGCACTCCAAAATAAGCCCGCCCAAGCAATCTCTTTTGCACCATTTAAATCAATATAAGCCCGACTAGAGTTATACGTATTTGGATCATTGTCAACATCTGCAAATTCTAAAGGAAAATTGTTAATTGCATAACCACTACTTGCTCCTCGTGTGTTTAAAAATGTTTGCGCAGCCGCCGTATTTTCATTCGCAATTTTTAAGTTGGTATTTCCCGTTGAAAAAAGTTCTCCTCTATGAACGCTTTGATAAATCGGTGTATTAAACCCCCGGCCAGGTGTTGGTGGCACTAACGGACCAGTAGGTTGCGCCTTTAATGGAGGTTGCTCAGGACTTTCGGTAGCCTGCGTTAGTGCTGTCTCTTGAATACTTTCTGTCGCCTTTCCTGCTTCAGGCTTTGTTTCGTTACTAGTAGTTGCGGTCATTTCATTTGTAGAAGAGGCTGTTTCGTTTGCCTGATTTTCTACTTTTGTTTCTGAAGTTTCCTGTTTTTCCTTCGAAACCGACTCTTTATCTGCTAGCATATCTTTACTAGGTAAATCAATTACTAGTGTTCCTTTTTCATTATCTTCTATTAGTACGCTGACCAATAACTTGCTCGACGCTTTTGTAGTTATTTGCCCATTTATGGTAATCTTTCTTGTCGAATTTGGTTGAAGGTTAAGCAGTTTAATATCGGTTGTTTGATCTTTCTCATTTGTTTCAACCTTTGCTTGTTCTTCTAAAGACGTAGGTCCTCGCTCTTCGCTTAAAGTATCTAATACAAATTTGATTGGACTATCATTGTTATTTTTTTGTTTTAAAATGAGATCTTTGATTGGTACATCTCGTGTATTTGTTATTTCGTAAGTGACCGTTTTAATATCTTCTTGAGACGATGTATCTTCTATTTTTCCTATTACTTTGAGCCCGTCTTTTTCAACAGTATTCTCAGCATCACTTGTTACTTCTTGAGCAAATGCGTTCATCATTGGTAACAAATTTAAAATAAACAGCATGGTAATCATAAGGTAACTCACAAAATTTTTAACCGCTTTATTCATTTACATTCTCCTTCGTTCTTTTCATTTACTTAAACAAATCATCTTCAAACAACTTTTACAATTACTCATTGTTTCTCAATATCCACCTCCATAAAATATTTTTCAACCTTCAATTCTTTCTTTATTTAGCTACAACAACTTTTTTTAACGTACGATTTTCCGTTTCTCCTTATAATCAAAAAGTAACACATTATATTGGCTAAAAAAAGAAAAAAACCCGATATTTCAACAAAAAATTACGAATTAAATAACACGTTTTATATGAAGCAAATATATTGACTTTCCCTAAAAAAATACAAATATAGGTAAGTTCTAGCTTTAAGAGTAATTTTTTTATTGTTTTCCCTTTAATAACATTCGTTCTAAATTGTTTTAAAAACTAAATTTTTTTTCATGTAATTTTCATTACATTTACCAAAAAAAGAAACTAGCTTAGCTACATTTGCTATTACTAGTTTCTTTTTTTTAAATTGTTTTACTTTTCCCCTAAAATTTCAATCCAACCATAATAATATTCAATATATTGATTTTCCTCTTCTAGTTGTGTCAAGATATGCTCTCCGACAACGATGCCTGTTTCAAATCCTTGTTTTGCTAAACGCTTTTTTACTTCTTCGATATTATTTAAACGGGTATCTTGTGTATTGACTTTTAAAATAAAGCCTTTGTATTGGCTACTTGGTTCTTTGAGCCAAATCACTTTGTCTAAACTTTTTTTATTCACATGATTTGCCAAACAAATCCCATACGTCAGTTCATTGGATTCACTTAAATCCCCGTAAATACCTAAAGTTGAAATGTGTTCCATGTAAACTTTCATCTCTTCTGGATCCTCAATATCAACAACAACAATTTTATCAAAAGGAATTGGTTCATCTGAAAAAACCAATGTTTCTAAATCAATTAACGCATGTAAATGTAATTTTCTTTTCTTAATTTCTTTGTATTTATGCTGAAGCCTTTTTATTTCTTGCCCCAGTTGTTCTTCTGTTGCTTCCATGGTGGCATAGAGATCGGTAGGCGTCTTTTTATACAAATTCAACATATCTTTGATAGGAATCCCCATTTTTCGATAAAAATCAATATCATATATTTTGAACAAATCTTCTAAATCAAAGGTTCGATATCCGTTTTCTTCATTGCGTGTTGTACTAATCAACCCTTGCTCGTCCCAATAACGAATCGTGGACTTAGGGATATTTAACAACTCAGAAACATCTTTTATTGTGTAATTTTTTTCCATACTGTTCCCTCCATCAAAAAGTTTAGCATTTCTACTGTTGACATTCAAGTTACTTGAACGTGTACAATGACTCTTTGTAACAGCTAAAACGGTATTGTTTAAGGAGGAAATTTCATGAAATTAATGAAAGAGTTTATTAAAGAAAATAAATGGATTGTTCTTGCGACAACTTTAACCATCTGTTTGCAAATCGCAGGAACCCTTGGCGTCCCTAAATTAGTTGGCAAGTTGATTGATGTGGGCATCGTTAGCGGTGACCAACAAGTAATTAAAACGATTGGCATACAAATGTTTCTTGTGGCATTCATTGGAACAATTGCCGCAATTATTTCTAGCTATTTGTCTGCTTTAGTAGCTGCTAAATTTGGTTTTCAAGTTAGAGGATTGTTCTTTAAAAAATTTCAACAATTCTCGATGAAAAATGTTGATAAGTTTGGTTCAAATTCTTTGCTAACTAGAATAACCAACGATGTAGATAATGTTCAAACAATGATTGTGCTATTTTGCCAATTAATCTTTCCAGCGCCTATTATTAGTTTATTTGCCTTAGTGATGACATTTTCTTATTCAGTTTCACTCGCTTGGGTAACATTGGCTTCCATCGTATTTTACTTAGTCGTTGTTTATTTTTTAATGAAAAAAGGTACCCCTTTATCTTTAAAAATTCAACCAAAAATGGATCGAATTACTACGACTTTACGAGAGTTCTTTACTGGAATTAATATGATTCGTGCGTTCAATAATCAAGACTTTGAAGAGCAGCGAACCAATCAAACATTTAAAAATTATGCTGAACGCATGAGTAAAGTGAATCGAATCTTTGCTTGGATTACTCCCGTTGCCTTTTTATTAATGGGCGTTGTATATGCCTCTATTTTGTGGTTTGGCGGTAATTTAGTGGCGGTAGGCACCCTACAAATTGGCACCGTTACAGCTGTGATTGAATATACGCTTCTAACTTTGGCCTACTTAATGATCGCGGCTATGGTATTAGTTGTCATTCCACGGTCCGTTGCTTCCTTGAATCGCTTGCAAGAAGTTTTGTCAGAAGAAATTGAAATTAGCGATCCTCATACTGAAGCAACCATTGCTTATCATCCTGAGAAAGCCTTGATTTGCTTCGATCACGTCACGTTTCAATACACAGAAACAGCTGATCCTGTTTTAGAAAATGTTAGTTTTGTCATCCCTAAAGGAAAAACAACGGCGATTGTTGGGGCAACTGGCGCTGGTAAAAGTACTTTAGTTAAGTTACTTTTACGAATAAATGAGGTCACAGCCGGCACGATTAGCTATTCTGGCACAGATATCCGCTCATTATCTCAGCAAACGATTCGCCAAGTCATCAGTTATGTGCCACAAAAAGCCTTTCTTTTCAGTGGGACAATCTTATCAAACTTATTAATGGGAAATGCCGAAGCAACTACAGAAGAAATAAGAACGGCACTAGAAATTTCACAATCTTCTGAATTTATCGATTCCTTACCACTAGGGATTGAAAGTTTCGTAGCACAAGGCGGGTCCAACTATTCTGGTGGTCAAAAACAAAGAATGTGTATTGCACGAGCCTTAATCAAACCGGCAGATGTTTATATTTTCGATGATAGCTTTTCCGCATTAGATTACAAAACTGACGCCGCTCTACGTGCCGCTTTACATGCACAAATGGCAGACAAAACTTTACTCATTGTTGCTCAACGGTTAAGTACAATCATGAACGCTGACAATATTATCGTCTTAGATGAAGGAAGGATTGTTGGTCAAGGCACCCACGCTGATTTACTTACCACTAATAGCTATTACCAAGACTTTGCTAAATCGCAAGGTATCTTACCCAAGTAACTAAAGAAAGGATGTGACTGCTTGAAAGAAAATTTTCTTTTCAAGCTATACAATGAAAAAAACAATGAATCTTCAAAGCTTTAAACGTTTCTGGAAAATGATTAAACCTGAGCATCCAATCTTTTATGGTCTAATGATCTGCAGTTTAATTGGAAACTTATTAATTGTTGCCATGACCTATATTATGGCAATCGGGATTGATAACCTCTTAGAAGCGATCAAGCGTGTCGGGCTCAAAGGCATGACACTTCCTTTAGTTGAAGAAGCACTCTTAGGTCCCGTCTTACTTTTAATTCTCTTTTCAATCATTAGTAGTATCACTTCTTTTATCCAGGAACGAGCAATGGCTTCTTTAAGCGAACGGGTTACTTTAAGAATTAGAAAAGAAGTGACAAAAAAGTTTAAAACTTTACCAATGGCCTTCTTTGACAATCACCAAGTGGGCGATATCATTAGTCGTTCAACAACTGGCTTAAACCAATTGTCACAAGTTCTTTTAACAGGCATCAACCAATTTTTCACTTCCGTCGTGACTATCCTTTTTGCAGGAATTATGTTGTTCTATATTGATGCAAAATTAACTATTTTAGTGTTGCTACTAATTGGCGGTAGTACTTTCATGACGACGAAAATTGCGAATAAAAACAAGGTGTTTGCTGATCAAAGTCAAGCTGAATTAGGTCAATTAAATAATAAAATGGAAGAATATTTAGCAGGAAATTTGGTCACAAAAACCTTTAATCAACAGCAAAATGCTGAAAAAACAATTGCTGCTGTTAATCAACAACATTATCGTGCCTTTAAAAAAGCACAGTTTCTAAATTTTGCGATTTATCCAGCTATTCGTTTTATTAATCAGTTGGCTTTTATTATCAGTGCTATCTTAGGCGCAATGCTCGTTTTATCTGGTGGTATTACGATTGGTTTCTTGCAAGCGTATTTGCAATATATCAACCAAATTTCTGAGCCGATTTCTACCGCTTCTTATGTCATTAACTCAATTCAAGCAGCGATGGCTTCCATTGATCGGATTTTTGTTATCTTAGATGAAGCTGATGAACAACCAGAAGCAACTCATTTAGAAACTATTTCTTCTCCTAAAGGAGCCATTGAATTTAAAAATGTTCAATTTGGCTACACACCAGAAAAAATTTTAATGAAGAATGTTGATTTTTCTGTTCAACCGAAAAAAACAGTGGCCATTGTGGGACCCACCGGCGCTGGTAAAACAACATTAGTCAACTTATTGATGCGTTTCTATGAAATAAATCAAGGCGCCATTACTTTTGATGGGATTGATATTACGAAACTTTCTCGACAAAATCTAAGAAATTTATTTGGCATGGTATTACAAAACACTTGGCTATTTGAAGGAACCGTAGCAGATAATATTGCCTATGGAAAAAAAGACGCTTCTCGTGAAGAAATAATTGAAGCAGCTAAAATTGCTCAATGTGATCATTTTATTCGGACCCTTCCTCAAGGATATGACACAATTATTTCTAGCGAAAATGGTGCATTATCACAAGGGCAACAACAGTTATTAACCATCGCCCGAATCATTTTAGCAAATCCGCCCGTTGTTATTCTCGATGAAGCAACTTCGAGTGTGGACACACGAACAGAAGCCCATATTCAAAAAGCGATGGAAACTGTCACAGAAAATCGAACAAGCTTCGTTATCGCTCATCGATTATCCACGATTGAAAATGCTGATTTAATTTTAGTGATGAAAAATGGCGATATTATTGAAAAAGGAACGCATCAGGAACTATTACAAGCTCCGACTCTTTACGCCAGCTTATATAATAGTCAATTTCAAACCACTTAAAAAGAACTGGAACAAGTCATTCTTCTTTTGACTTGTTCCAGTTCTTTTATTGCTTAGAAATATTGAATTCCCATCGCTTTTTTGACTTCTGTTAAGGTTTGTGCTGCCACTTTTTCAGCAGCAAGACTTCCTTTATGCAACATTTCCATAATCGCTTCTGGATTTTTAGCCAGCTCTTCACGACGTCGACGAATCGGTGCAAGTTCTTCTTCTAGGACATCAATTAAGTAACGTTTAATTTTCACATCTCCTAAACCGCCATGACGATAGTGCTCTTTTAATTCTTCAATATATTCTTTATTTTTCCCAAAAACATCCAAGTAAGTAAAGACCATATTTCCTTCAACTTGTCCTGGGTCCTCTATACGAATATGATTTGGATCGGTATACATACTCATTACTTTTTTCTGTACCACTTCAGCTGGATCTGAAAGATAAATACCATTACCTAACGACTTACTCATTTTTCCGTTGCCATCAATTCCTGGCAAGCGTCCCATGCCTTTTGGTGGTAACACAGCTTCCGGTCTAACTAAAACTTCACTGTACGTCTGATTAAAACTATGCACAATTTCTTGCGCTTGTTCCAACATTGGTTTTTGATCCTCCCCAACAGGGACTAAATTCGCTTGAAAGGCAGTAATATCAGCAGCTTGTGAAACGGGATAAATAAAGAATCCTGTCGGAACACCTTCCCCAAATTTTTTTTGCTCAATTTCTGCTTTGACCGTTGGATTCCGACGAACACGTGACGTGGTCACTAAATTTAGATAGTACATTGTTAATTCAGCTAACTGTGGAATTTGCGATTGGATAAAAATTGTTGTTTTCGTAGGGTCTAAACCAACTGCTAAATAGTCCAAAGCAACTTCTAAAACATTGGCTGAAACTTTTTCGGGATTTTTTGCATTATCTGTCAATGCTTGTAAATCTGCAATCATGACAAATAATTGATTTGTAGGGTCTGCTTGCATTTCTACTCGTTTTTTTAAAGAACCTACGTAATGTCCTAGGTGCAATTTACCAGTTGGACGATCACCTGTTAAGATAGTATTCATTGTCTACACACCTTTATCGTTTACTTTCATTTATTATTTTACCTTGTTTTAAAAAGAATGAATAGTAGGCAAAAGAATATTTATTGATTCTAGATAATCGAAGAGACTAGAAAGATTGCAAGCTACAGCAATTCTTGTTCCAGTCTCTTCAAACAGTTTATTTATTTTGTGACTTTAATTGAAAATTGTGCAGTTACTATCGGCAAGACTTTGCTTGTTACTTTGATTTGATAATTTCCTGCAGCAGTCGTTGCTTCTGTCCTAATCAGACCGTTTTCATCTACACTTACTGTATTGCCAGCATCTGGTGTAACCAACTCATACGTGACTTGCGAGCTCCAAGCATCCGTTTCTGTGTGCGGCGCTTGACCAATCACTTTAGATTGAATTTGATAATTTTCGCCTGATTTTATAGTGGCTGTTTCTGCAGCAAATTGAATTCTTTCAGGAATCGCATGAGTTTGCACGACTTGGAAAATTTTTCGTTCATCAGGATTCGCAATTCCTATTTTTTCTTCTACTGCAGCAGGGAACTGGTAAGTACCTGGCGGGCTACTTGGTGAATAATTACTAACATCGTCATCCCAAGAAATAACCTTCAATTTCGTTTCGCTACCATCATCTAATTTTGCAATTACTTCAGTTGGCAAATTCAGTTCGCCTCGCGAGGTGCCTGTTAGTCGATCCAGCGTAGGCAATTCCTTGAATCCAACAATATGTTTAGCGGTGACTTTTACATTGGCAATAATTGGCATTGAGACACCTGCTGCTCGTCCTACAACAGTGAATGTTCCTTCTTTTTGATAAGAAGATGCTGGAACTTCTGACCAATTGACAGTCACTTCTCGTTGTGAACCATCCGAATAAAAAATAGTTGTTTTTTCTGGTAGATTAGGGGCTTGACCCGCTTCTGTCGTGATCTCAATCGACTCATGTTTGACTTCGAAAACATTCGATAAAACAATTTTAGGAACTAAACTATCCTCTGTTAGCTGTTGACCAGTTGGCAAGGTCAATTTGCCTGCTAAAAAGTCTTGATAGGCCTTTTGTGCACCTTCTTTTGAAAAAGCATCAAACCCAGCATTATCAGAATCATAACCAGGCAAACGACTGTCTGTAATCGCTAATAAGAAACTTAACTTGGCTGGAATTTTCTCACCACTTTGAATTAGCTTCCGTAGATAGTTACTAATATCAATAGAGATTGTATTTTGATTATTCATAATTGAACTATTTGTAAAAGATTGTCGAGCAATAAATTCTTCATTTGGTACATTTAAATTATTTGGACCATTATTCCAAGTAATGGTGTTACTCATCCAATTAGTATCTGTTCCATAAACATCTACTTGGAACTGCGTATTTTTCAAACGTTCATCATTTGTATTGCCAGCACCATTCCACGCATCATAACGCATCACATTTAATTCTAAATTAGCACTTTTTAGTGATTGATAGTTCTTAAATTCTTGTGTATCAATTTCAACGTAAATCCGGCGATTATACCCTGCAGAACTAGCATTTTTTAATTTTAATGCGTAATTGCCCGTATAGTTTACTCCATAAGGATATTTATAGGCGTCTCCTGAACTAATGGCAGCAGTACCGCCTGCTATAGCAGAGTATGCTCGGTTACCATCACTCTTTTGAACATAGGCTGTTTGGGCTGTTTTTAATTTAACGGTGTCTTTTCCTTCACCAAGTTCGCCCTCAAAAGAGAGCTTGGCTGTTACTTTGACAGCATCTATCGGTAAGCCGATAACTGTTGCTGCAACTTCAATTGTACCTGCTGTATTAATTTTTTCTTGAGGGATTGCTTCCCATTGTAACTTAAATTCTTTTTTGCCTGTCGCAACCACTTCTTCATTAACGACTTCTTCGTACGTTAGTTCAACTTGCTCTGGCAAATTAGGATATACACCTGTTGCCGAACTAATTTCTAACACTTGATTTTGATAACGAATACTTTTTTCAATTGTGGACGCTTGTTGCGCGCCAATATCTAAAACTTTATTTTTCAAGCTATTTCCAAAGAAGTCTTCGGCCGCACTGTTCACTTCCGACAAGCCTTTACCAATCGCTGGCGAGGTTTCTTTTAATTGGAACATTTGTGCTCGCTGACGTAAGCGTTCTTTAGAAGTAAATTCAACCACATTATCTTTTGTTGGTTTCATTGTCGTAAATTCTTGCTCTGCCAACTCTTTCACTTTTTCAGGGTTATCTGTGATTTCTAATTGTGGTTTTTCAAAAATGTTTCCACTTGATACTAATTTTGCAACAGTTGCACCACTTTTTTCTGTAGCAATTTCTTTTGGCCAAATAACATTATTTTTGAAATATTTTTCTGGATTATCGACCATTTTACGTTCAATTGGTTGTGTCCCATTTGTTGGATAATTAGATAAGAATTTTAATTGTCCGGTACCTTCTTTGTATAAAATATTATTGTAAAAATTGGCTACTGTACCACTGTTGTCAGAACTATTTCCTTCACCAAATAATGACGTTGAAATGCCGTCGCCAACATAAATCGTATTATTGTGGATAGTTGGCATTGCCGCTCCATCATTTTTTACCCAATAATGGAAAATGCTTTGTTCTTTATAATTGTAGCCACCAGCTCCGCCTGGATTGTCTTTACCTGTTCCTCGGTTACCACCGCCGTCATTAGCTGAGATATTGTAACGAATAACCGAATTTTTTTGATCAGACATAAGCAATAAAAAGCCGCCAGTATTATGATGTGAATAGTTATATTGATAAATAACATTGTTTGACTGCATGTCCACATCATAAGCTTCAGCATCGTTAAATCCATATTTGATTCCGTATACTTCGTTATATTGGAACAGTCCGTCATCTACAGACATTGCCCAAACGCCCGCGTAATTTTGTGTACCATAATCGGCATTGCACATTCGGACAGCAACATTTCCTTCGACGACACCGCCACTTTTGGCTTCTGACAAGACAATCCCGTCGCCAGCAATATCTTCTAAATAGTTATTACGAATCGTAATATTAGAAAACGTTTTGTAGAAAGTGTTGCCTCTTGAGGTATCTGAATCAGCTTTTGTTCGAATTCCTTCAAGTCCCACTCGTTGAATCACATTATTTTCAATCAAAATATCATTAAATCCAGTCGTTGTTCGATGATCATTGGCTGCCGTTACTACATTGCCATTCTCATCAAACCAACTTCCTAAAACAATAATTCCACCTACCGCTTTTAATCGTTTGGTTGCAGTATTCCCACTTAGATTCAAATAATATTCTGTTTGAACGTCATGAACATAGTTATTCCGTATCGTAACACTATTGAACGTTCGATTTTGTTCATATCCTAGGACTAATATCCCCGCTCTTTGAGCATCTCCTGGTTTCTTATAGCCTTCGAGATTATCTAGCTCTGGTGTATTTGTCACTTCTAAGTTTGAAATATCCCAATATTCTTGGTTCACTAACTGTACGGTCCCTGAGATTGCACGTTTGAAAGTCCCTGTGCTGTAGGTGCCACCACCGTTAATAATCGGACGCCGTGTGGTTTCAAAAATGGTTTCTCCTCTGTCATTCGTATCATAAAAATCAATGACAATCTTTTGTGCCGCTGTCCCATTCCCTTTTGGATGCAACAATTGGTTATTCCAGGTACTTTGCGCATTCAGCAGAAGATGGTCGCCTGGCTGAAACTCCGTCTGATTCACTTTTTCAAAATCACGCCAAGCACTGGCTGGAGACTGCCCATCATTGGCATTATTTCCTCCTTCCCCATCCACATAGTAGGTCGTCCCATTTTGAGCGACACCTACTGAACGAAAAAGTAACGGTTGATCGCTCACTGTTTCCCCATAAGCAGGAAGACTAAATAATTGAAGCTGGGAAAAAACAAGCAAAATAGAAAGGAAGATGGTTACACTTTTAAAATACGCTTTTTTTCTCATTTTCTGCTCCTTAACTGTTTTTATTTTGATAATTTTGAAAAAACTTTTCTCTGTCTTTCTCCAACAAGTCCACTTTGGTTGCTTGTTGATACGTAGCTAATTTCTCTTTGTAGCACGTGTTGATATAGGCATTTTTGCTAAATTGTGGTGCTTCTTCAAACTGTAAAAGTTGCCCTCCTTCCTTATTAAAAATATAAAAGTATTGGTTTTCGTGGTATCCTTTCACCACGGTACTAACAGCTTTTTCACTAAGAATCTCCCCAACAGACAACGAATAAATATCCTCTTTTTGGATTTCTGCACTCTTCAATTGATACGATTCAATAACAAGATTAGGTAATTTATTTTGCCACTCCAATAACGTCTCCTCATAAGATAGATTCGGAGAGATTGCTTCGGCTATTTTTTCTAATTCTGCTTGCTTACCTGAAAAAGTTGGAATTTCAATTGCTTCAACAAAGTAATCGGTCTTTTTATATTTATCATCCAATTGCTCAAAGGCCTGCCGCAATTCTTTTTGCGTTGGCTTTTCTTTCTCCATTAATTTCTCTTTTATTTGGTCCTGTAATTGTTGATCTTTTGCATCTAAAAATTGCCAGAGCGTTAAACTGCTCTTTTGGTCTTGCCATTCTTTTTTTTCTTGCCCAAATGTTTGTGAGTGGGCTATTTCTAACTCCGTTGCCAGCTGTTTAATCATTTTATGTTGTACTAAATCCTCCGTTGCAACCTTCAGTAGTTCCTGAGTGGGTGATTTTCCGTTATACGTTTTGCGCCAGAAATTTTTCCCAAACGAAGTTAAATTATTCTGATCAGAGAATTGCTTCGCTACACGATTCATATTTTTATCGCCATAAACAATTAATTCTTCGACTTGGATTGCTTCGTTATTAATCATACTTTGCTGGCTGGTAGTAAAAATAACGAGCACAAAAATAGCACTTATCAAAAAGCTACTTAAAATAATTATTTTTTTCTTCATTCGTTCGCTCCCTCCACTTTAATACACAAGGCAAGAACAAAATAAGCAACCCCACCTTCATTCATTTTCCTGAAAATCGAGATTACTTATTATGTAAAAATTATTTATTCTTTTTTTGCTTTTCATGCAATTTCCCAGTATTTAAATAAATAATCCCTAGGAAAAGGACAGGGGTTACAACAAACCCAAACTGTGGCTTCAAAAACATCATTGCAAACATTGAGAATAGTAAAAAAACATTTAGACAGCTGACATACCATTTCCGCAGTCCATAGTAAATTGAAATCCGAAACACATCTTTAAAAGAAGCTTGCGGGTTTCGTACTTGAAAATACCAAGCATTCAGCATAATAGCTAACCCAAAAATTAGCAGAAGGACCATCAATGGAATAAACCATTTACCAATCGTTGTTTTGGCAAAAAAGAATATATCTGTCACACTGATGATGCTACTTCCTAAGCCTAGCAAGCTGATAAGAAAGCCTCTTAACCCAAACTGACGAAACTTTTGGAAAAAAGTTTTAAATGGATCCAGCTCCTTTTCTTCTTTAAAAGTATCGATTAAGCCTAAAAGTGCAATCATCCCTGCCCCCATCGGCAGCAACGTTACTACAAAAAGTGGGAGGTTTCGTGGATCAATGTCTAAGCTAATCACCGCTATGAAAAAAGGAATGTTCACTAAGAGAAGCCCTAGATTACCGATAAATAAAATGTAAAGCCAGCGAAAAATTTTCATATAGATATTATTATCAAAGGTTTGCTTAGTAAACATTCAAACTTCCTCCTAATTCTTCATTCCAGATGTAGCAATACCTTCAACAAAGTATTTTTGCATTGCTAAAAAGACAATCCCTACTGGTAAAATAGAAACCACTGATGCGGCCATGATTAAGGCATATTCAGCATCAAATAAACCGACGAACATTTTCAAACCTAACTGAATCGTTTTATTCTCAGTAGAAGATAAATAAATGAAAGGTCCCATATAGTCATTCCATGTATTCACAAAAGTAATAATCGTGAGACTAGCTAAAGCTGGTTTAGTTAATGGTAAAATAATTTTCCAATAAATTCCCCACTCACTTAACCCATCAATCCGCGCGCTTTCACATAGTGAATCTGGAATACTGCTGTAATATTGTTTCAGTAAAAAGACTCCAAATGCATTAAATGCTTGTAATAAAACAAGTGACCATAACGTGTCAGTCAAACCTAATTGACGCATCATAATAAATTGTGGAATCATATACGATTGCCAAGGAATAGCAATTGTTGCGATGTACGTAATAAAAAGTGTATCTCTTCCTCTAAAATTCATTTTTGAAAAGCCATATGCTGCAAAACTTGAAGTAAATAGTTGAATAATCGTAATCACAATACTTAAAAATAACGTATTTTTAAAGAAAGTTAACAACGGAATGCGTTCCCAAATAACGGAATAGTTTTCTGGATGCCAACTTTTAGGAATCCATTGAATTGGAATGGTGAAAACTTCATTGTTTGTTTTAAATGATGCTGAAACCATCCAAATGAAAGGCACCAAAGTAATTAACGCAAGTAAAGTTAAGAGAATGATTACAAGGATCCCACCAGGTGTGACTTTTTCTGCTTTTTTCGTTTTTGCTTTTCGAGTATTTTCTTTTTTTGAAAAAGTTGCTTCCATCTTTTCTCCTCCTAAACTTTCTCTTGATGTTGATTCCATTTAAATTGGGCCACAGTAATCGCTAGAACGATGATGAATAAGACCATCGCAATGGCTGATGCATAACCAAAATTAAATTTGACAAAGGCTTCATTGTAAATTTCATAAACTAACACATTCGTTGCACGTCCTGGTCCACCACCAGTCATAACTTGAACTAAGTCAAACACTTTGAAACAGTTAATTACAAGCATGATAGTCACGAAAAAGGTCGTTGGTCGTAATGAAGGTAAGGTAACATTTAAAAATTGATTCCATTTACCCGCGCCATCCATTGACGCTGCTTCATATAATTCTCTTGGCACACTTTGTAAACCAGCTAAATACAAAATCATATAATACCCCATAAAGCGCCACACACTAACGATGATAATTGCTGGTAAAGCCCAAGTAGAACTAGATGTCCAGCCAGGAGGATTTTCAATAAATAATTTCAAAAATTGATTAATTGGTCCCATTGTTGGATGAAATAGCATATTCCAAACGACCGCAATCGCAACTAATGACGTTACATAAGGAAAGAAAAAAGCCGTTCTAAAAAATTTCATCCCTCTAATTTTACGATTCAACAAAATCGCTAGTCCTAATGAGCAAATCAATGTTAACGGAACAACACCAATCGTATAGATAAACGTTTGTTTTAACGAAATCCAAAACGTATCATCATGAATCATTTTGGTGAAATTTTTCATTCCGACAAATTCAGGGGTTGAAAAAGAATCCCAACTCATAAAAGCTAAAATCAGTGAACAGATAACCGGGATTAAAGTGAAGAGGAAAAAGCCAATAAAGTTTGGTGCGATAAAAGATAACGCAGTCCACGTATTTTTTCGTCTCAATTTATTTGCTGTTTTTGTTTTTGAAGTAATTTCCATAATTGTATTCTGTTAAGTGAACTTAACAGGCCCTCCTTCCAAACTCAAGCTACATTCTTTATTTAAAAAAATAAGCTGAAATTCATTGTAGGTTACTCATTTCAGCTTATTTTTTTCATCAATCTTTTGTGTTTTTGCAGGAAATAATAGTTAGTCTATCTCTGCTTTGACACGTTTTTCCATGTTAGCAATACCATCTTTTGGTTTTTCGTCGCCGACCATAATTAAATCATGTTCTTCTTGTAATACTTTATCAATTGCGGCACCGTTTTTATCAGATGGGAATTCTAAATTAATTGTATCTGGGTTGAAGGCTTTTTGTGAGACTTCATCTGAAGGCATTCCTTTTCTTGCAAAGTAGATTTTGTCAATTTCATCTGTTTTATAAGAAGGAACCACCCCTACTTCTGCTAAAAGTTTTGCACCTTCTTTACCTGAAGCAAAGTCTAAGAATTTTTGAGCAGCTTTTTGTTTTTTACTGTTTTTATTAATTGCAAAACTTGTCGGTGAGCCAAAGGTAGTTGCTTTGCCTTTTTCTTGTTGTGGTATTTCGGCAATCCCCCATTCGACATTTGTTTTGCCATCATCAATGTTGGTTAATAAAGTCCCCATGTACCAGCTACCCATGTACATCATCGCCGCTTTTGAATTTTCAAATTGTGATTGATACGTTACTTTTGTTGATTTTGCTGTTCCAAAATCCATTTGTGATTGATCTTTTTGCATTCTCAATGCGCGATCATAATAAGTTTCCATATAATTGTATTTCGGTTCAATCAAATTGGCATTATTTTGAGCAGCAGCAATCGCTTGAACGGTTGAGCGCCAAGTATGTTGATAGGCACCATATACTTGTTCTTCTGGTTTAGATAATTTTTTCGCTAACGCTTCATATTCATCCCAAGTTAAGTTATCGGGATAGGCAATTCCGGCTTCATCAAACATTTTTTTATTGTAATACAATACCCAGAAATCTGTACGGTAAGGCTGAGCATAGGTTTTACCATCGATTTCATACATCTCGTAACTTGCTTTGGCAGGTGCGATATCTAAATCTTTAACGTGATCGGTTAAATCCACCAATTGATTGCGTAGCGCGTAATTAGAATATGAAAGTAAGTTTTTCATGGTTAAAATATCCGTCGTATCTCCTGATGAAAGCATCGTTGTTACTTTTGTGTCATAATCATCTGAAGCAATGTCCACCGGTTCAATAGTGATATCAGGATTTTCCGCTTCAAAAGCTCTGAATAATTTCTCAAATTCTGGGGTCGTGTCATAATTCCAAGTAGTTACTGTTAATTTTGTTTTGCCATCTTCACTCTTTTCAGTTGCTTTCTTTTCACTTGAACCACCACATGCTGTTAAAGTTACTGCCGCCACCGCTAACAACGCTGCCGCTGTTAAGCCTTTTTTCCAAAATTTCATTTGTACTACCTCCGCTATTTATTATTTTTTTAGGAGTTTTCCTCCATGAATTACCAAAAAGAATACCAGCTTTTCGCTAAACGAGTTAGCGCTTCCAAATAAAAGTAGTCGCCCCAAATCATGCATTCGTCGACTCCTGTATTTGTTTTTTTATCATAGACACCATGAAGCAATAGGCCGTTCGACTCTGGTCGTAAAACCGTTGTATACTTTTCCGCTAATGCTTGTAATAGTTCTAGCGCAACCTTTTCATAATAGCCATGTTTTTCATCATTTAATGGAAGCTGACGAGATAATTCTAGTAAGCCACATGCAGCAATTGCAGCAGATGAGCTATCACGTTCTTCTTCACTCCCTTCATTGAAAATTAAATCCCAGTAACAGATTTTGTCCTCTGGTAATTCTTGAATAAAGTAATCAGCAACATTTTTTGCTGTTTCCAGAAAACTACTATCTCCTGTATATAAATAACTTAACGTAAAGCCGTAAATTCCCCAGGCTTGGCCGCGAGCCCAACAAGAATCATCTGAATATCCTTGCTGTGTCTTCCCGTACAAGGCTTCGCCTGTTTCCGTATCAAAATAATACGTATGGAACGTAGTGTGATTTTCTCGCACAATATATTTTTGTGTTTGTTTCGCATGATTGTAGGCAGCTTCATAATACTCTTGCTTGCCAGTCATTTTTGCTGCAAAGTATAATAATGGTAAGTTCATTAAACAATCAATAATCATTCTACCTCGTTGCTCTGGATCGTCTAAATTCCCCCAAGCTTGAATAATCTTGGCTTTTGGTGAATAACGTTTCATTAATAAGTCCGCAGCTTGCAAGGCCATTTCTTTTGAGGCCTCATGACCATTGACTTGATAATCGGCAATGGCTGTTAAAATATACAAAAAGCCTATATCATGTGTTTCCAGCTCAATTTGTTCATCCAAGCGATGTTGAAAAGAAGCCATCTGTGTGGTAATCACTTCATCGAACTCTGTTGAATTTGTTAATTCCTTTGCTAAAAATAACATTCCTGGCCAAAAGCTGGCCGTCCAGTCAATATTTTCTTCAGGATAATAAATTTGATTTAAACTTGCCGCGGGCGGAACTAATTCTTTAAATATCTCTAAATTTCCTCGAACTTTGTTTAAAGCAAAACTGATTTGCTTCGGCAACCACTCAATCTGTCCATTTTCTGTCATTGTGTATTTCTCCCCCTAATTCCCCAAAATTACAACTTTTTCTTCAACTAAAAGCTGATTTTCTTTTAACCTAACTTTAACTGGCTCAATTTGTTCATTCGGTAGTACGCCTGTCACCAATGAAATTAAAAGATGTTTCCCTTTCGACAAGTTTGCTTTCAAATATGGCAACTCCGTTAACGGATAAAGTAAATTTGTATTCGGTTCTGTTCGAATAATCGCAGCTTCAGAAAAGCCGTTGATATTTTCTACTTTTGACACACCTTTTGCATTTTTTACCTCAGCCATTTGATCAGAAACGCAAGTGACCTTTTCATCGAAGAGCGGGATTGAGAAGCCGCCTTCATAAGCCACTAATGCACGTTGTGTCTCAATTTCGTGAATCCGTAAATGTTGGCCTTCTAAGGGTACAATTGTCGTTTTGATTGCTACATCGGACCAAGGATGCCATTGATGAATGATACGATCATCAAGAATTTCGTACTGATCATCTAATCCTTTCGTGCGGAAATAATGGTCGTCTTCAGCTAAAGCCAAGCAATTATCATAAGCACCTTCGTAATACCAATAATCACTCTTTATAGTACTGAAACCAAAATGAGAAGAATAAACAAATTTACTATATTTATCATGCGCATGAGCTTGATAATTAATAAATTGTCCCGCTGGAAACATTAAACCATGTGTCCCTGAATCGTTTACTTGATAGTAGTTCCGACTTTCTGGTGAAGGTAAGTGTTTTTCTGGAAAACTAATAGGCTGTGTTTCTGCTTGCCAATAAGGATGATCTTTTGGAATCGCTAACAAAATAAACGTTTTAAAGGCCCAATAAGGTGAACCAGGACCATTATAGCCTTCGGCAAAGACCATATTTTGATAATCATAACCTACCGACAATAATCCATCTGTTGTAAAAATATCTTTGTTCATCCATTGATGAAGATGTCGGCTGATTAGACCTTTGATCTCACCCCACGGCAATGCTTCAACATCTGCAAAAACTAAGGCACTAAAAAATGACACTTGAGCAAAACGATACGTTAAGCTACGTCCGAAGGGAATCGCTTCTCCTGGCTGAGTAAACCAATATTTAAACTCTTGCGCGAACAAAGTTGCTCGTTCCTTCATAATAGCCACTCTTGCGGTATCTTCCGGGGCAAAACGACAATACAATAAACTATAATAATGAATAGCGAAAGAAACATAATAATCAACTTGTGTCTCGACTCCGTCATAATACCAACCATTACCGACATAAAAACGATCAATTACAGCCAAATCAACAGCAATCTGTTCTTTTGAATACGGCATTTCACAATGTTTCATCGCTAAATTCAGCAACACTCTAAAGAAATGCCAATTATTTGGCGGAATAATGTTTTCATTGGCTTGTATCAGCCAACTGTGTAAATTATTTTGCTGTTCTTTTGTTAATTGGTCCCACGTTTTTTCTTTGTTTAACAAAAGAAATGTACTTAATGCTGCCATCTCAACAATCAATTGATCATAATCTTTTGTTTTTCCCCAATAAGATGAACTCTCAGGATCGGTTCCTTCGATAATTCCCGTTAGAAAGTCATTCAAATACTCACTTTCATTTTGCGTTACATAAGGACCTAGTCCCCATAATGGTCGTAAAAATGCCTCCGCATCACGTGTCCCTTTAGAATAAACCGTTCCGTGTGTCCCTAAATCCAGATGACCTTGATACTCTCGATCAAAAAACAATTCCAGTGGCGCTAATAAATCTTCAAATCCTTCTGCAACTTCTTCGTATGTTTCAAAAGGATTCTGTCTAATTCGTGGCTGAATCATGATTCTCCTCACTTTCAATTAATATCCCTTTCAAAAAGCCGTAATATTCTCCGTAAACTGTCACTTCGTCACCAATCTTCAATTTTTTCTTTTGCTCATTAAAAACTTGATATTTACTAGAACCACTTTTCAAAATAAAACGATCACCTTTTTTTATTAAACTGGAACGACTGTCGCTCTCAACAATCTCCCCTTTCAAAGAAATATATTCATTTAAACGAACGTCACCATTTTGTAATTCTGTTTCTGAATAAGACTGTGCCGTTTCCTTTAGATTTTGAAGAGATTCTTCATCAAATTCTTTTTCACCGGATTTACAACCTGTTAAAGCAAGTAAAATTAGTAAAAAAAGTGAAAATCTTTTCACTAAACCACCTTCTCCATCGAATTAAAGCGCTTTCTTCGACTTTATAGTATATTTTTTTAGTCAAAAAATCAATAGTTTTTGCTAAAAAAAAGTAAAAAAAGCTTTTTCTTGCTTTTTTTTACTAAAAAGAAATATACTATATGCTATAATAGTACTTGAGAAGGAGGCATTTAGAATGGCAACTATCACAGATATCGCAAAAGTCGCGAATGTTTCAATTTCAACTGTATCGCGAGTTCTGAACTATGATCCAAACTTATCCGTTACAGAGGAAACCAAGCGAAAAATTTTTGAAGCAGCAGAAACCCTGAATTATACGAAATATAAAACTAAAAATAAAAACAAACAGCAGGAGCAACTGACACCTAACCTTTCCGTACAAACAGCTCCGCAAGAGCCTTCGATTGCCGTCGTTCAGTGGCGTTCAGATGACGAAGAACTAACGGATATTTACTATATGTCGATTCGTTTAGGCGCTGAAAAACGGGCCGAAGAGTTAGGTTACAATATTCTAAAAGTTTCTCAATTGGAACAACATAACCTTCAAGGGATTGATGGCATTTTGGCAATTGGTAAATTCACTCAAAAGACGTTACAAGAGTTGCAGCAACTGCATCCAAACCTTTGTGTAATTGGCAGTAATTTCCCATTGGAAGAATTTGATTCTGTAAATACTGATTTTTACCAAGCAACCGAGATTGCCTTAACCCATCTTTTGGAATTGGGCCACGAAAAAATTGCCTTTATTGGTGCCGAAGAAAGTAAAAATATGTATGGTTTCCGTCGTTATAAAACGCCGACAACCAACGCTTATCTTGACATTATGCAGCATTATCACTTGTTTAACGAAGATTATTTTATCTTAAAAGAAAATGGCATGTTGGATGTCAAAACGGGGGAACAATTGACAGAAGAAGCGTTAGAGAAATGGGGAAATGATTTACCTACTGCGATTCTTGCTTATAATGACGCCTTTGCAATCGGTGTGATACATACGTTAGCCGCACACGGTATAAAGGTTCCTGAAGAAATTAGTGTCATGGGGATCAATGATATCTCTATTTCTCAATATGTCTCACCACCGCTATCCTCTGTCCATGCCTTTACTGAAGAAATGGGCGAGACAGGCATTAATTTATTGCACAAACGAATTCAAATGCCTAGCATTCCTCGTAGAGTCCTGTTAAACACAGAATTGGTTGTCCGCCAATCGACAACTAGCCCACGCCAGAAATAAAAAATAAGGACCGCTCCTATAAAGGAACCGTCCTTATTTTTTATTTGTTTTGACCAAATAATTCAATTTGTGTTAATGCTGGAAATGGTGATGGTTCATCTGCTTGAATTAACTCTGTTAGTATCACCCACTCCGCTGCCCGTTTCGCAAAGGTAAAGCTCTGGCGTTGCTCAGTCTTAACAGTTTTAAAAACTTCATGTGTACCGTCGGAAAATTTTAAAGTCACTTGTTGCCAATAATTATCATGGGGAAAGTCCGCTCGTAATGTTAAGATCACTTTATCCAACAAGACTTCACGCCCAAATTCAATTTTTAATGCGGCATCTAATTGCTGATTAATCCCCCATGATTGATAAGGATACGGCCCATGATAAAGATTAGCGAAGGTACCGTCAATTGCATTGCAAGCAAAAAAAGTGGCATCATTTCGCGTTTCCACATTGGCAGATGCATGAGGATACGCACCAGTAAAATGTTGTAAATCATGTGGATTTAACGCCCAATTACGATAACTCTTAATTTCTTCTTTCGTGGCAATACGCACACTTATATAAGGTTTCTTGGTTTCAAAACGATACGCTGCTCGCGCTTCGATAGCGTTTTCATTTTTTATGATTGGAAACGTCCATTTTTGTTCTGGAACATAAATTAAACTGCTATCAAGCGTAGCATCTAACTTCACCATTAAATAAGTATTGGGCGTATCTAAACAAACTTGAATCACATCGCCGTCTTGTAATTGACAATCCCGAGCAGCTAAACAAACAAAATCTTTTCCTGTAATAGTTAACTCTTTCAAAGAATCTGAATCATCTATCTTAGCTTTTCTAACTTCTTGTTCTTGATTTAAAATCGATAATGAAATACACGTCATATGCTTCCCTCCTAGTTTTACCTTTATTATATATTATTTTAGTAAATTAATCTATTTTTTACTAAAATAATAGCTGATTAAAGAATAAATGTTTAGATCAAAAAAATAAAAAGGCTTTTCTTAAAAGTCTTCTTTTGTTCAAACTGATTATCTTAAGAGTTAAAAAGTGGGACATAAGTTGAGCCGACCCCCAAAAGTTAGATTTCTAGGTCTAACTTTTTGGAGTCGGCTCAAGTCGAAATGACTAATGTCCCACTTTCAATAAAAAAAGAATAAATTTATGATTTTTTCTGATCATCTTCATCCATCTTCAGAACCGCCATAAAGGCTTCTTGAGGAACTTCCACGGACCCAATTTGTTTCATCCGTTTCTTCCCTTCTTTTTGTTTCTCTAACAATTTACGTTTACGAGAAACATCGCCACCATAGCATTTAGCCAGTACGTTTTTGCGTAAGGCTTTAATATCTGAACGAGCCACAATTTTTTGACCAATCGCCGCTTGAACTGGGACTTCAAACTGTTGACGTGGAATTAGTTTTTTCAGTTTCTCAACAATCGCTTTACCACGCTCAAATGCGAAATCTCGGTGAACAATAAAGCTTAACGCATCCACTTTTTCAGCATTTAATAGAATATCCATTTTCACTAGACGGCTGGTACGATAGCCAGCCATTTCGTAATCTAAGGATGCATAGCCTTTTGTACTTGATTTCAATTTATCGAAAAAGTCAAACACGATTTCAGATAACGGAATTTCATAAACTACGTTTACACGATAATCATCTAAGTAATCCATTGTAATGAATTCGCCACGTTTACGTTGTGATAATTCCATTACTGCTCCTACATAATCGTTTGGCACCATGATTTGCGCTTTAACATAAGGTTCTTCCACAGATTCAATCGTTACTGGTTCTGGAAATTCAGCTGGGTTGTCAACAACAACGGTTGTTCCGTCTGTTTTATTAACGTGATAGATTACAGACGGTGCTGTTGTAATTAACTCTAAATTAAATTCTCGTTCCAAACGTTCCTGAACAACATCCATGTGCAGCAAACCTAAGAAACCACAACGGAAACCAAACCCTAAGGCTTGCGATGTTTCCGGTTCAAATTGTAACGCCGCATCATTTAATTGTAATTTTTCTAATGCTTCCCGTAAATCATTGTAGCGCGACGTATCAATTGGATATAAGCCACAATACACCATTGGATTCATTTTACGATAGCCTGGTAGTGCTTCTGCTGCTGGATTGTCGGCTAAAGTCACTGTATCCCCGACCCGTGTATCTTGAACCGTTTTAATGCTAGCGGTGATATAGCCCACATCGCCAACCATTAAATAATCACGAGCAATTGGTTTCGGTGAAAAAACGCCGACTTCTGTTACATCAAACGTTTTACCGTTACTCATCATTTGGATTTTATCCCCAGGACGAACGACACCGTCAATTACACGGATGTTTAAAACGACCCCTCGATAGCTATCGTAAATAGAGTCAAAAATCAAAGCCTTTAAAGGAGCCTCAATATCGCCTGATGGAGCTGGTACATACTCCACCACTTGTTCTAAAATATCTTCAATCCCAATCCCTGCTTTTGCACTTGCTAAAACAGCTTCCGATGCATCAATTCCAATTACGTCTTCAATCTCTGTCCGAACACGCTCTGGATCAGCGGCGGGTAAATCAATTTTATTAATAACAGGTAAAATTTCTAAGTCATTATCCAATGCCAAATAGACATTTGCTAGCGTTTGCGCTTCAATTCCTTGCGCCGCATCAACAACTAGAACAGCCCCTTCACAAGCTGCCAAGCTACGAGAAACTTCGTAGGTGAAATCGACGTGCCCTGGTGTGTCAATCAAATGGAAAGTATAGGTTTCACCATCTTTGGCTGTATAGTTTAATTCAATTGCGTTTAATTTGATGGTAATGCCGCGTTCTCTCTCTAAATCCATTGAATCAAGTAATTGATCTTGCATTTCTCGACTGCTAACTGTATTTGTTTTTTCCAAAATCCGGTCGGCTAAAGTTGACTTCCCATGGTCAATGTGGGCAATGATCGAGAAATTACGAATTTTCTCTTGTCTTGCTTTCATTTCTTTATTGTTCATTTTTTGCCTCATTTCTTTTAAGAAAAGCTAGCTCCCTGCTAGCTTCATCAATCAATTGTTATATTTTAGTTGCCTTTTTTATCAAATTATCATGTTTAAAGGTCTAGGATAATCAGCACTTTTCATTATACCAATTTTTGAAGAAGATTTAAAGCACTTCCCTTTTATTCTTTTGGTTTCGAAAGGCTAACAGAGTTTCGAAAAATTTGGTATACTAAAAACAGTAAATTTATTGGAGATGGAAAAATGGATGAACAAGAATTTCGAAAGCAACTGACCTTAAAGCCTGTTGAGGAAGAACACATTGATCAATTTAATGAACTTCTTTCCTATGTTTTTCAAGTGACTGAAGCAGATATTGAAGAAAGTGGTTTTGAAAACAAACGCGCATTTATCAAATCAAAACAACCGATTTTAGAACTTTCAAAAGTATTTGGCTGGTTTCACGAAAATCAATTAATTTCACAAATTGCTATCTATCCATGCGAAGTCAATATCCATGGTGCTTTGTATAAAATGGGCGGCGTTACTGGTGTCGGTACCTATCCTGAATATGCCAACCACGGTTTAATGAAAGACTTGATTCAAACAGCATTAGAAGAAATGCGCCAAGATAAACAGTGGATTTCTTATCTTTTCCCTTACAACATTCCTTATTATCGACGTAAAGGTTGGGAAATCATGTCCGACAAGTTATCTTTTAAAATTCGGGATACGCAATTACCAAAAACTGTTCCCGTTCCAGGAATGATTGAACGGTTAGCTGTCGATCACCCAGATGTCTTTGATGTCTATGCGCGATTCGCTCGTCAAAATCACGGCGCGCTCATTCGTAGTGCCTTCAACTGGGAAGAATATTGGCGTTTCGAAAACGAGGAAGAACGGACTGCTGCTGTCTATTATGGTGCCAATCAAGAACCTTTAGGAGTACTTTTCTATTGGGTGGCCGATGAGGTATTTCATATTAAGGAAATGTTTTACTTGAACCAAGAAGCCCGAAATGGCTTGTGGAATTTTATTACTGCGCATTTTTCGATGGTTTATTGGGTCAAGGGCGATATCTATAAAAACGAACCATTAGCTTTTCTTTTAGAAGATAGCCAAATTAAAGAAAGCATTGAGCCCTATTATATGGCTCGAATTGTCGATGTCAAAGCCTTTTTAGAAAACTTTCCTTTTGAAAGTACGGCTAAGCCCTTCCATTTTGTCGTTAAAGATCCTGTCGCTGAGTGGAACAATGGTATTTTTGGCTTAATTTGGGATGAAAATGATCAAGTAACCATTACGGATGAACCTCTAGGCACCGCCGTTCACTTAGATATTCAAACACTAACTTGTTTAGTCATGAATTACCGACGCCCTTCGTACTTACATCGAATTGAGCGCATTGATACAGATAAAGAAACTTTAAATTCTTTGGAACGGATTTTTCCTGACCAAGAAGCTTATTTCAGTGATTATTTCTAAAACCTTGGATTGGAGACAGACAAATGACAAAAATTTATTTTGCAGGACCTTTATTTTCGCAAGCTGACTTACGTTATAATGCCTATTTAGTCGAACAAATTCGACAATTGGATAAAACAATCGATCTTTATTTACCACAAGAAAATGCGGCGATTAACGACAAATCTGCTTATGCCGATAGTAAAATGATTGCCTTAGCAGATACAGAAAAGGTCCTTGCTAGCGATTTATTGGTTGCTTTATTAGACGGTCCAACCATTGATGCGGGCGTAGCTTCCGAAATTGGTGTTGCTTATGCCAAAGGAATCCCAGTGGTTGCCCTTTACACAGACAGCCGCCAACAAGGTGCTGATAATCACCAAAAGCTTGATGCTTTGAACGAAATCGCTGAAAATCAATTCCATTATTTAAACCTTTACACAGTTGGTTTGATTAAATTGAATGGTCGGGTTGTTTCTTCAGAAGAGGATTTGTTGGAAGAAATTAAGCAACGATTGTCATACTAAAAAAAGAACGAGCGAATTCGCTCGTTCTTTTTTTTACACTTCTTCTATTGGTTCATTTTCAAAAACTAATTGATTGTCTAATAGACTAATCGTGACTTTTGTTTTTGGCATTACTCGTCCAGAAACAATTTCTTTTGCTAATGGTGTTTCGACTTCACGAGTAATGAAACGTTTTAACGGACGAGCTCCATAAGCTGGCTCATACCCATTTTCAGCAATCCATGTTTTAGCTTCATCAGTGATTTCCAACACAATTTCTTGTTGCTCTAAACGATGAGCAAGTTGTGCGGTCATTTTACCAATGATTCCTTTCACATTATCCAAGCTTAATGGTGTGAATAAAATGGTATCATCAATTCTGTTTAAGAACTCTGGTTTAAAGTGTCCTTTTAGAATATTCATGACTTGATTTTCAACTTCTTCGGGAATTGTTCCTTCAGGTGTCACACCTTCCAGTAAAAGCTGAGAACCGATGTTGCTTGTCATAATTAAAACTGTATTTTTAAAATCAACGACCCGACCTTTAGAATCTGTCAAACGACCATCATCTAAAACTTGTAATAAGATATTAAAGACATCTGGGTGCGCTTTTTCAATTTCGTCTAATAAGACAATTGTATAAGGGTTTCGACGAACAGCTTCTGTTAACTGGCCACCTTCTTCATAACCAACATAGCCTGGAGGGGCACCAACCAAACGAGACACGGCATGTTTTTCCATGTATTCACTCATGTCAATCCGTACCATATGATCTTCAGAATCAAACAAATCTTCAGCTAAAGCTTTAGCAAGTTCTGTTTTACCAACACCAGTTGGTCCTAAGAAAAGGAACGAACCAAGTGGGCGATTTGGATCTTGTAAGCCTGCTCTTGAACGAATCACCGCATCACTAACAGCATCCACGGCTTCATCTTGACCAATCACACGTTTGTGTAATGTTTCATTCAGTTTCATTAATTTTTCTCGTTCGCCTTCAACTAATTTTGTCACAGGAATGCCGGTTAAACGACCGACCACTTGCGCAATTTCGTTTTCAGTAACCGATTCTTGTACCATTTTGACGTTATCTTTAGCGTTCTTTTCTTCCAATTCTTTCAATTCATGTTCTAATTGCGGAATTGTTCCATGACGCAAAACAGCAGCACGTTCTAAATCATAATTATTTTCAGCATCTTCTAATTCGTGTTTTGCTTTATCAATCTCTGCACGTTTGTTGGAAACCGCATTAACTTCTTCTTTTTCCGTTTCCCATTGCATTTTCATTGAGTTGGCTTCTTCACGCAAATCTGCTAATTCTTCTTGCAAGTTGGCTAACCGTTTTTTACTTGCATCATCCGATTCTTTTTTCAAGGCCGCTTCTTCAATTTCTAGTTGCATTAACCGACGTGTTACTTGATCGAGCTCTGTTGGCATCGAATTCATTTCCACTCGAATCGTTGCGCTTGCTTCATCGACTAAGTCAATCGCTTTATCTGGTAAGAAACGATCAGTAATATAGCGATCGGATAAAGTAGCAGCAGCAACTAAAGCATTGTCATGAATATTCACGCCGTGGTGAATTTCAAATCGTTCTTTTAAGCCACGCAAAATAGAAATTGTATCTTCTACTGTTGGTTCTTTGACTAATACTTTTTGGAAACGACGTTCTAAGGCTTTATCTTTTTCCATATATTGGCGATATTCATCAAGCGTTGTGGCACCGATTAAATGCAATTCACCACGTGCTAGCATCGGTTTTAATAAATTCCCGGCGTCCATACTGCCTTCAGTTTTACCAGCTCCGACGATATTATGAATTTCATCAATGAATAAAATGATTTTGCCATCACTTTTTTTCACTTCTTTTAAAACAGCTTTTAACCGTTCTTCAAATTCGCCACGGAATTTTGCTCCCGCAATTAAGGCACCCATATCTAAAGAAAAAATGGTTTTATCTTTTAAATTTTCGGGAACATCTTTACGAACGATTCGTTGTGCTAATCCTTCAACAATCGCTGTTTTACCAACACCTGGTTCACCAATTAAGACTGGATTATTTTTAGTTTTTCTTGATAAAATCCGAATAACGTCACGAATTTCTTCGTCACGACCAATGATTGGATCTTGTTTTCCTGCTTTTACTTGTTGTACTAAGTCAACACCGTATTTTTCTAGTGCTTTATATTGTTCTTCCTGGTTTTGAGAAGTCACACGATCTCCTCCTCTCATCTCTTCAATATTTTTTCTTAACTCTTTTTCTGTAATGCCTTGTTGCATTAAATATTTTGTTAAACGATAATTTTTCAATTTCATTAAAGCTAAAAGTACAATTTCGGTTGATAAAAATTCATCTTGGAATTCTTCTCGAAGTGAATCAGCTTCTTGCAATAAATGGAACAAATTTTGACTTAAATTTTGACCATATTGCACATTACCGCCTGCCACACTTGGATATTCATCTAACGCGTTATCTACTTCTCGTTCAAATGCGTCAACATCTAAACCCGCATCTGTGTAAAAATTACGCCCAAAATGGTTTGGTTGAAGAAAAATTTTCCATAAATGTGCGATATCAATTTCTTGATGTTGCCGTGTCACCGCAACTTTTTGAGCTTCAGCAATCGCCTCTTGTAGCGTTGTTGTCATTTTTTCAATATTCATAAACGATCCCTCCCGTTTATTGTTTTGTCTTTTTTTATTTTAACATTCTTTACAATTATTATTATCCGACTTTTGATGGATTTCTTCAAAAGTTAAGGTATTTGTAAACCTTATAAATTTATTATACCCTATTGGTCAGTAAAGGTCAATAACAAAATTGACCTTTTTTGACCTTCCGGATAAAAAAAGCCCTAAAACAGCTAACTATCACTGTTTTAGGGCTTTTTTCGCAATCACAACTAGTTTGACCAACTCTTTATTGCTTTGATTTATTAAAAATAAAGTTTTAACGTAAGATACTTTTTATCGGCATGGCTAATCAAAATAGCCAAACTGGTTATTGCTAAAAATAATTCGTACTCATAACCACTAAAACCACTTGCCAAACCAAAAGAAAAAATAGCTCCGACTAAAACTGCTATGAATCCTACTGATACCAATGGAATTAAAAAGCCAATAATCATAAATAATCCGCCAATTAATTCAATTGCTGCTACACCATAAACAAAAAGACTTGGCAAACCAATACTAGCAAAAAACGCTAAAGTACCTTCCAATGACGTTACTTTCATCACTCCATGAATTAGCATCGTCACCCCTAGCCAAATTCTAATCACTTGAATGCCTCGTTGTTGTTTATCCATACTTCTCCTCCTTTGTTTGCATTTAATAGTTAATGTAACTATCGAAGTTACATTATAAAGGATAAATCGAAAAAAGTATAGAAAAAAGAGCGTGGGACAAAAATCACTTTGGATTTTTGCTCCACGCTCAAAAACTGATAAACGGCGGGAACAGAACCAACTCCTTCGGAAATAAGCCGAAATTCTCCAAAAATTAAAGAGCACCGGGTAGGTATCATGCAACATCAACTCGTACCTCGTTGTGTTTTATGACAATTTTCGGAAATTCCTTCTTATTGCTGAGAAACACTATTTGCAAAGCAAATAGATGTTGAACAGTACCTACTTGGTTCTCGGAGCTAAACGGTTCTTTCCCGACCTCTTTTTAATATTCCTGTAAAACTTAGAAGCGTTTTTTCTTAATACAATTAACTTTCCTTCTAAGTAAATCATACTAAGATTAGACTACATCGTCCAATGACCAAGTTACTGTCGATTGATATACTTTTGATATTTCTCCTACATTTGCAGGCACAGTTAATTTTATCTCTTCAAAAGGAAAATATAGTTGCCAAGTTCCACTTCCTTGTGCTCCAGTTGCTGTGATTATTGATTGAGCTGTAGCACCCGATCGAAAAGCTTGAGACCCTAACGTCGGTCCATTGGTAAAACCAGTCGTTACTGATTCCTCAGCTGTATTAGCATATTGAACTTTTTGAAGTTGAGTGTTCGCAAAGTTCAAGGCAATTCCTTCTCCTTGTGGTAAAGATTTACCAGTTTTATCTTTAAATTCAGATAAACTAACGTTTAATTTCCAACCTGTACTAGTTGGTCGATTATCTTCTAGACGTAACATAAAACCAGCTTGTTGTAATTCGGGACTTCCGACATAGCTTGCTGAATTTAGTCCATAACTTTTTGCCATTGGCGAAATCGTTTGTTTGCCAAAATCAAACGTACTTGGCGTTCCCATCAATACAGGTCGTTGGCCACTCCATTTCGCATATAAAGTTACAGTCCCATTGTTAGTAGCAGTTAATGTCGAAATTATTTGTTTATCCGTATAGACAACTGCACTTGTCCGTGTCTTCGACCAACCAAGGAACGTATTACTCTCTTTTGTAAAGGTGTTGGCTGGTAATGGCTTGCCTGTTCCATAAATAAAACTAGCGTTAGGCATGGTACCAGTTCCCCCATTCGCATCAAACTTTACGGTATAAGCGTTCCCCTTCCAAACAGCATAATAGGTCCTAGCTGAAGCATAATTAACGAGAGGGTTTGTTGTAATATCTGGTGTTGTGGCACTGGCTGTTGTCGCCCAACCTTGGAAAGTGTAACCGGTTCTGGTTGGCTTCACAACCGTGCTTAAATTAACTACTGTTCCAAAAGTATAGGCTTTAGCAGCCGTACCACCCGAGCCCCCATTGGCATTAAAAGTCACATTCACTGAGATTGGTTTCCAAATAGCTTGCAGAGTTATTTTTGTGGTAGTCGACGTAGACGTAAAGCTAATCGTTGCACCCGGTTGATATTTTTTGGTTGGTGTTGCAACATCTTGCCATTCCACAAAAGTATAACCACTAAGCGTTGGTTTGGCTGTTGGAATGACAATTTTGCCGGCATCATTTACATCTAACTGGATCGTTTGCGGAGAAGGTAAGTCTTTCACTCCACTTCCAGGAACTATAATACTCGGTAAATTTTGTTCATACGCTACTTGAGCAAACTCTGTACTAAAGGTAATTTTATCACTGACTGCTGCTAAAGTTGCTCCTGCTTTAGCTTCTTTAGCAGAATATTGAAATTGGTTAATGGCTTTTTGATTATCTGCATCTGGCACTAAAAAATTCATAATCGCATCTAAGGTCCCACCTGGTTTGATTGTCGTTGCGCCAAAATCGACATAGATTGCTGTGATTAAAGCTGAATTAGCGGGTTTAGTTGTAGTGAAACCTAAACTGGTTAGTTTAGTGGCATTCCACGCTTGTAAATCGTTGTTAGTATAACTAGGCAATTGTGAGATAGGCTTTGTTGTATAGTAAATTTTGGCTGTCCCATTATTACTGGTCAAGTTTGTAAACCCGATGCTGCCTGTTGAACCACGACCATCACTAGAAGAAGGCAAAATATTATACAAGCGAACGCTAGTGAAGTTTGTATTTCCAGAATTTTTAATGACCGTTTGCATTTGCGGGGTGCCTTTGCGGTCTACCGCAAAGATATTCGTATTTGACCAAGCTTGCGTCGCGGAACCACGAGCATTAGTAGCACTGTCTAACTTAGAAGAATCCACGACAGAAAAGCCGATATTAGAAGTAGTTGAGTTGATTACGTAGCTATTTTCGTTCGTGTTGTCTAAACCGATTTTTTTAGCTTCTGCAGCATCTAGCTGAGCGAGTACACCATGAAAGAAATCAGTTGGTTTAGGGCTACTATAGGCGATATAAGGAATTTGATAGCTTCCAGAAGCAGCTGAACTATCCACTACAAATTCTAAAGGAATTCGAAAAACACTAGCCTTTCCCCTTACTTTAGATTTATAAGCTGTGCTGGACGTCTTAAACCGATAATAATTGTAAGTTGTGTCATTCATAGCTAAGGTTTCAACGGTCACCGAAGCTGGATAGGTAACTTGGTTACCCTCATCAATAAAATCTTTTTTCGTGGTTGATTTTAAGCGTAACTGTTTGGGAACTTTAATTGTAATAATAGGATTCTCCCAATCCCCCAAAGAAGTATCTGTATAGTAGCCATAATTACTCCCGACTATTTCATAGTTAATCGTGTCCCCAGGCAGTTTATTTTCCCTATTAACACTGTTAAAGCTAACACCAGTACTTAAAGATACGCCGTTATTATAATACACTACATTATTGTTTAATTTAAGCTCTGTAGGAGTCCCTGTTGCATCTTGATACTGCATCGTGGCTCCAAAGGTGATTTGATTAGTTTTCTTAGAAAGCGCTGTCCCATCTGGCCACTTCCCAGTCGGCCAACTTTTAATGCCATATTCAAGAATCATTCCGTTCCCTGGAGGTAACGAATTGGCGGTTGTGCCATCGGTTCCCATAGGAATAATATCAATAGTTGAAATATACTCATTGGTTGCTAAAGTCGGCAAAGCTGGCCTAAAGTTGCCAGTCTTAGCCGGTGTACTGCTCCAAACAGAACGACTCGTTCCAGTTATGGCATTTTTAATATGATACAAAGGCCGATAATAGGAGGGGGCACTCACTCCATCAGTAACACCATAAATATATAAATCAGTGAAGTTTCCTTTAGCTGAGTCTGCAGTTAATTCTTGTAATTTGTATGTCACTCCTTGAATTGGTTTAGCGCCAGTATTCTTAATAGTAGCATAGCGGCTAAATGAACCATAGCCAAAAGTGGAAAAAGTTCCAGCTGTCGCTAAACCGTCTAAGTTATTAACTGTGTTAGTAGAAGTGTTAAAAGTTGAATGATATCCTGTTCCTGACAATTGAAAATCTGGTCGAGAACGCTTTGTATAACTTTTCGTAGTGGTAAGTGTATTTATTTTTCCATTCAGGAATTTTACTTTCATTCCAAAATTAACAGAAAAAGTACTCCCTTCTCCATACGTTTTATTCAAAGTAACCCTTGTGTCAAGATAGGATAAATCAACTCGAGCTGCTGGGTTTTCTAAAATATTTGGTGAGAGAGTTACTAATTTCTGAAAGTACCGAGTAAAACCTGCTGGCACACTAGGATCTTGTGCATTTGTAACCCCTGTTTTTAATAACGCATTAGCTAAGCTTCCCTTAAATGTAGCTCCTGTGGGAATATCAACATACACTTGATGATTATAACTAGGGTCTAAATTAGCTCTAGCTAAATAATTAAACCGATAAGAGTTTGTCACAATAATATCACCGTCAAAATAACTGTCGTCACTAGGAACTGCGTAACCAGAATATACATATGAAGCACTAGAACTAGCCACATCAGTTTTTACGGTTTTATTTGCCGCTGAACTTGCTATTTGTGTCCCTGTATTATCAAATACCTTTGCTTGGAGATTATTCCATACGATTTGTTCAGGTGGGATTTTAGCATCATAGACATTATTAAATTTAAAACGTAAATTAATCGTCTCTAAAGTTGTCTTGGTTTCTTTCAAGCGAATAATTAATTTTTTATTGGTTGTATCATTTACATACGAAGCCACAATCGAGTTGGCGCTAGGTGCACTAGGTGTCACCAACGAAAAAATCGGTGTCGTATTATCAAAGTCTTTAAAAACTGGGTCGCTTTTACTTGGATAAAAGCCATAAGGAAGCTCAATCGAAGTACCAGTGAGGCCTGCTTGGTCGATGGAAACTGGTAAAGAAATAGTTAAGTAATCTGGTGCTGTTCCTGTTGCGGGATCAGTATACGTGCGATAAGTGGTTGGAGCAGTCAAACCGACCGTAATCCCATTCGCTTTGGCGGCAATGTTTTTAGACTTAACGACGGGGTGGCTTTTTTCATTTTCCTTCGTTTGCTTCTGCTCACTACTCTTCTGGGTCTCTTGTGGCACTACTACTTGCTCTTTCGCAATCGTCACGTCTAAATTATTAGCCAACGTTTCTTGGTTTTTATCTTTGACTGACAAGGTAAAGGTTCCTACTTTTGTTGTCGTTAACAGCAAGTAACTTTCCCCCAACTGGGCAAAGTCTCTTAAAATCAAGCTATGTTGTTCTTGATTATAAGAACCGTGCTCCTGTAATTGTTGGTTTTTTTGCGGATTGTATTGAATTTCCTGAGGCAATTGGATTTCCGCCCAAGTTGCATTGCTAATTATTTTTAGATAAAAATCCGATCCGGCAGTTACTTGACGTTCTGGTTCTTGTTGTGACCAACTAAAAGAAACAGTTTCTACTTCTTTCGTTGCTTCAGTTGCTTGAGTTTTTTCAGTTGAAGAATCGGTTGTTTCAGTTGTCTCTATCGTTTGCTTGGACGGTTCTGATAGCTTAGGTAATGAATCTTCAATAATTTGTTGCATTTCACTCGTTACTGTTGTTGACTCAGTCCCCTCAGCTAAGCCATTAATTGGTAAAATCATCGTGCCTAATAATATGACACAGATTAGATGAGTCATTTTCTTGTTCATAACCAACACCTGCTTTTCCTTTTTATTTCTTTATTTTGTTCTACTCTTTTTAAGATAAAAATAAATACTAATTACAACGAGGACTATTGCACTACTCCCCACTAACAAAAACGGTTGCCTTTTTGCTGAAGGTGTATTCGTCGACCATTGTTTTATTTGCGTTTGTGTAATTGTAAAATCTTTTCGCCACTGCCATTCGCGATTACCAGCGCTTAATTGGCTGTGAATAGTATAAGTTCCCGCTGGCAGGACAACTTCATTCAATGGCAGATCCATAGCTAATAGCGAATTAGGTGCCACTGTCACATCTGCTTGTACTTTTTTTAGTAATTCTTTTGTCTGACCTTTTTTGGTTAACCAGTTGGTAATGGTCGCTCCTTTCATAACTTTTGGTTGCTGGTTTTGGTATGTTACTTGAACCACAGGTTGACCAGCACTGATTGTTGTACTAACTTTTTTTAGTTGTAATTCTGCTCCTTCATCAAATGGTTGTTTATCTTCTGTCAGCATGACGGAAATAGTATAAGCATAAGTTGATGTAAACTGATTACTTGTTAATGATTCATCCTCTAATTGTTTAATAAACCGTAATGCGCCTAATTTAACTCCAGAGAATGGCTCTTTGGGTGTTTTGATTTCATAATTCACTATTTTTTCTTCAAAGTTTTTTACAGTGACCGTAGCTTCCTTATTTTGCAAATGAACAATTTGTGTGATGGAATTCGTCAAACTAGAATCTAGTTTGGGGCTCGTCTGCGTATAATCAATCTGTCCATCCGTTCCGTTCACTGCATCATGAATACTTAAAGCGACAGTTACGGGCTCTTTTTGCAAACTTCTGATTTTCACTTGAATAATCTGCTGACTACTTGGCTGAACGCCTAAATAAAAATAAGTTTGGTTCTTATCTAGCTGATTATCTGGTATCACACTTTCAACTGTGAAACCCGCCAGTGGCTGTGGCTCTGGTTGTTGGGCTAAAGCAACTTCGAAGCGTAAAAAGATTAGATAACAGCTAACTACAAAACAGAGATAACCGAATATTTTTATTCCATTCCCTGTCGTTTTATTTGGGACTTGTGACAATTTCATTACAATCAACTTTCCCCCATTCTTTTAATACTTATCGTTAATAGACTAATTATAGCTGAAGACACACAAAAAAAAATTTTGAATTTTTAAACCCATAATTAAAAAATGGCATCTTCTTATCCCATAAGGGTTTGATGACGCTTTCCACCTATGAAAATGCCTAAATTTCATCTTTTTTTGAAAATATCTCCTTTAGAATCTAAGGAACAACCAAACAAATAGCGAGCAAACGTCAAAAGGTATGAGTCACTCATTTACCTTTTGACGTTTGCTCGCTAAAATTTAATATCTTTTCTTCCAATTGTTACTAAACAATTTCCAATGTTTTTTCTGAAAAAGAAGAAAGCACTCAGGAAGAAACTGGTGTTTTTTCCTGAACGCTCTTTTTTATCCTAAACCAACACGTTCAAAAATCGTGTCAACATTTTTTAAATGATAATGGTAATCAAAAGCATCATCTAGCTCTTCTTTTGATAAGACAGAAGTAATTTTTTCATCCGCATCTAACAACGGACGGAACGCCGTTTGATGATCCCATGCGTAAGCTGTTTTTGGTTGGACCAAATCATACGCTTCTTCACGTGTCATGCCATGGTCAATCAATTTTAATAAGACACGTTGGCTGTAAATTAGTCCGTAGGTCGCATCCATGTTACGTTTCATATTTTCTGGGAAGACCGTTAAGTTTTTGACAATATTACCAAAACGATTCAACATGTAATTTAGTAAAATCGTCGTATCGGGAATAATAATCCGTTCAGCAGACGAGTGAGAAATATCTCGTTCATGCCATAAACTCACATTTTCAAAGGCAGTAATGACATGACCACGAATCACACGTGCCAAACCAGTCATATTTTCAGAACCAATTGGATTCCGTTTATGCGGCATTGCCGAAGATCCTTTTTGTCCTTTTGCAAAAAATTCTTCTACTTCACGTGTTTCTGATTTTTGTAGACCACGAATTTCTGTCGCAAATTTTTCAATACTTGTCGCAATTAATGCCATGGCAGAAACATATTCTGCATGTAAATCACGTGGTAAAACTTGTGTCGAAATCTCTTGAGCACGGATTCCCAAATGTTCGCAAACATATTCTTCAACAAATGGTGAAATATTGGCAAAGGTACCCACGGCTCCACTGATTTTACCTGCTTCGACACCTTTGGCTGCATGTTCAAAACGTTCAATATTGCGTTTCATTTCAGAATACCACAACGCTAATTTCAAACCAAATGTAGTCGGTTCTGCATGAACGCCATGCGTTCTTCCCATCATGACCGTATGTTTATACTCTTTGGCTTTGGCTCCGACAATCTCCGTAAATGTTTGTAAATCTTTCCGTAAAATATCATTCGCCTGTTTCAATAGATAACCATAGGCAGTATCCACAACATCTGTGCTGGTTAACCCATAGTGCACCCATTTTCGCTCTTCACCAAGCGTTTCTGAAACGGCACGGGTAAAAGCGACAACATCATGACGTGTTTCTGCTTCAATTTCTAAAATACGTGTAACATCAAATGATGCATTTTCTCGGATTTTTTGTACATCTTCTTTAGGAATTTCGCCAAGTTCTGCCCAAGCTTCATCCGCCAAAATTTCAACTTCTAGCCATGCCTTGTAACGGTTCTCATCTGTCCAAATTGCGCCCATTTCGGGTCTTGTATAACGATCAATCATTGTGCCTTATCCCCTCTTTACTCCTCAATTTTTGAAAAATAATTACGACCAAATCTTTGTTTCTTTAATTTCTTCCAGTGTTTCATCGATTTCTTTGGTTAATATAGTAATATGCCCCATCGCTCGTTGCGCTTTTGCTTCACTGTGCCCATAATAGTGGAAATGCCAATCTGGATGTTCATTAATAATGTCCATCGTTTCATAGGCTTCATTCCCAAGCACATTGACCGTAACCGCTTCTGACAACAGTTGAATCGTTGGCATTGGCCAATTACATAAGCCACGAATATGCGTATCATATTGGCTAAAAGAACAAGCATCTATTGAAAAATTCCCAGCATCTTCTGGACGAGGTAAAATTTTATTTACATAAATCCCGCCTGTTTCTGTATAAAACATTTCAATTGAAAGGGTGCCGACTAAACCAACAGCTTTAGCAATCACCTTAGCAATTCGTTGCAACTCGCCACTGACTTCGTCATCAATTCGGGCTGGTGCAATCGTTTCATGTAGCTTACGCTCTTTTTTAATTGTTTCCACAACTGGAAATGTCGCAAATTCGCCACGACCATTACCAGAAATCAGAACAGATAATTCTTTTTCGTAAGGAATCCAAGCTTCCAAAACACAGGTTCCTTCTCTTAGAAGATTCATGGATGGCGCTAAGTCCGAAGTACTATGTAGTACATAACGACCTTCCCCTCGCGTGTTCTTCAAGATACACGGGTAGCCAATGCCATCAATTGCTTCTTGAATATCAGTCGGACTAACAATCGTTGCATAAGGGGCAATCACAATATTATTATCTTCCAAGAAACTTTTTTCCATTAAACGATCTTGCGTAATTGCTAAAATGTCTGTTCCTTGCGGTATATTCGCCAAATGTTGAATCGCTGTTAACGCATCAACATCTGCATGTTCAAATTCATACGTAATCACTTGGGCACGTTTTGCCAATTTCTCTAACGCTTCAGGATCATTATACGCTCCTAATAATTGCCAATCGGCAACTTGTGCAGCAGGACAATCAATTTGTGGATCTAGCACACCCACTCGAAACCCCATTTCTCTTGCACTAAGGGCCATCATTTTTGCTAAATGTCCGCCACCAATGATACCAATCACTTGACCAGGTAATAGTGGTTTATCCAAGTTCATCACAACTTTCCATCACAGTTTTATCCTTAAAATCCTTCTGCGGTTTCTCGTCGCAGTCTAGCCTTTAAGAGTGCTCTTTTTACATGATACAAGGAAAAAGGCTCAACTTCAAGTGCCAGCAGTGTTTCCCTTAGGTTTTCTCATCAGAATTTATTAACATATTTTAGGATAAAACAGCGGTAACTTACTATTCGTCTCTTTGTAACCAAGCATTTTTCTCTTATTCTCTTCAAATTGATGAAAACATTAAATTTTTCTAAACGATGATTAGGTCAAAAAAGTATGAAAGAAAAGCCACCTGACCTTATCTATCATACTTTTTTGAAACTATTCGTTACTTTCTGAGGTTTCTTTTAAACCATTGAATAAAAGATTTAAAATAATTGCGGTAATGCTGCTCATGACAATTCCATTACCAGTAAACATGCTAACAGTTTCTGGTACTTTATTAAAGAGCGTTGGCATAATATTAAAGCCTAAACCAAAGCCAATCGAAATGGCAATAATTAATAAATTTTTGTCATTTGAGTAGTCAACTTTTGACAACATGCGCATTCCTTGGACAGCCACCATTCCAAACATAACCAGCATTCCGCCGCCTAAAACTGGCTCTGGGATAATTTGGGCCATCGCACCAATTTTTGGTAATAAGCCTAAAATAATTAAGAAAAAAGCAGAAAAATAGATTGGCCGACGTGTTTTGATCCCAGATAATTGAACTAACCCGACATTTTGCGAGAAACCTGTATAAGGAAACGTATTAAAAATCCCCCCTAAAATGACGGCTAAACCTTCTGCATGATACCCACGACGTAAATCATCTTCGCCAATTTTCTTCCCTGTAATGTCTCCTAAGGCAAAATAAACACCTGTTGATTCAACCATACTAACAATTGAAATAATAATCATCAACACAATAGAAGAAAGATCAAACGTTGGTTTGCCAAAATAAAATGGCTGTGGAAAATGAAACCACGTAGCTTGACCAACAGGAGACAAATCCACTAATCCCAGAAACGCAGCTAAAATTGTGCCGCCGACTAGGCCGATTAACACGGCAATTGACTTGATAAAGCCACGTCCCCAAACTTGCACAACAATGATTAAGGCAATTGTTACAAATGCGAGGAGCAAGTTTTTAGGATCACCAAAACTTTTGTCCGTTGCTAAGCCGCCACCCATTTTTTCAACAGCAACAGGAATTAAGGTCAAACCAATAACTGTAATGACTGTGCCGGTGACTAAAGGCGGAAATAGACGTTTAATTTTTGAGAAAAATCCTGCAATAAGAACGACAAAAATGCCCGAAGCAATAATTGAACCGTAAATTGCACCAACCCCTTTGTTCGTACCAATCATGATTAAAGGCGCAACTGCTTGAATGGCACAACCTAAAACGACTGGCAAGCCAATCCCAAAAAACTTATTCACCGTCAATTGTAAAAGTGTCGCAACGCCGCACATAAAAATATCGATTGAAATCAAATACGTCATTTGTTGCGAATCAAAATTCAAGCCGGTTCCGATTAATAAAGGTACGGCAACTGCTCCAGCATACATCGCTAATAAATGTTGCAATCCTAAAACGGCGGCTTTCCCATTTGGTGTTTCCGTCTGTTGTTGTGTATTCAATTGTTTTGTATCCAAGATTATGCATCCTCCTCTAAAAACGTCACCGTTCCTTCACTTAATGAAGCGATACGTGCTAAAGAGACTACATTTAAGCCCATGTCTTCTAATAACTGACGACCATCTTGGAATGATTTTTCAATTACGATACCAATTCCTTCAACCTTTGCACCAGCCTGTTGGCATAATTCTACCAATCCTTTAGCAGCTTGTCCGTTAGCTAAAAAGTCATCAATAATCAACACTTTATCAGCATCAGATAAAAATTTTCTTGAAATGGAAATTTGACTTGTCACTTGTTTTGTAAATGAATAAACTGAAGCTGTTAAAAGCTCTTCATCCATGGTTAAACTTTTTGCCTTACGCGCGAAGATCATTGGCACGCCTAATTTTTGCGCTGCGTATAAGGCAGGAGCGATTCCTGATGCTTCAATTGTAATTACTTTGGTAATGCCTGCTTCTGCGAAAACCTCAGCAAAACGATTACCCATAGCCTCCATCAATTCTGGATCCACTTGGTGCGTAATAAAACTATCTACTTTTAAAACACCTTCACCTAATACACGGCCATCATTTTTAATACGTTCGACTAATTCCTTCACAATATGAACTCCTTTACTTATTTTTCGATAGATGCTTTGTTCTCATCCTGAGGAAAGGACGGTTCGTTAAAAACGAACGAAATAAAACAAAGTGCTATTTATATTCGTGTTCTAACAAAAGAAAAAAGCCCATTTTGCCAAAGCAAAAAAGGGCTATCCGCTCTTCTTCACTTATAGACCAGCATTTACGGTGCTGGGTAGAGACGGTCAACCGTATTTTGACCTTATACAAGCTTCTATGTTTCTCTAGGATAGTACAAAAATCTCTAACTTTCAATGGTTTAACAACTTTTTTTCATTAGAATTTTCAAATAATTGGTTCATTCTTCCATTGTTCCGTAAAAGCGAACATTAAATAGCCAAAAACGCTTTGGCAGGATCGGCTGCCAAAGCGTTTTTTATTCTTCATCGGTTGCTTTTTCTTGTTCACGATATTTTTTCATTTTTTTGCTGAATAATTCACCGTTACTAGGGGGCGTATATGTAATAGCATTCGCTCCAGCGATAATGGTTTCATGAATACTCGATTCAGTTGGTCCTCCTGTTGCAATAATCGGTAATTCTGGATACTTGCCACGGAAATAGCGTACGGTGGCTGCAGTGTCTTTTCCTGCACTGATATTAATCATATCCACGCCAGCCGCAAGTTTTTCCTCAATTGGCGTATGAATAGAAGTTACTGTGCTGATAATAGGAATATCGATTGCTTCATCCACCATTTTAATTGTTTCAATTGGTGTAGGACCATTCAAAACAACACCCATTGAGCCTTGTGCTTCTGCAAATAAACTCATATAAGCAGAACGCATGCCTTGCGTTAAACCGCCGCCGACTCCTGAAAAGACAGGAATATCCGCTGCTTCAATAATGCCTTTTGTAATCGCTGGATGCGGTGTAAAAGGATATACAGCAATCACTGCCTGTGCATCCGTATTGCGGATAATCGCAATATCTGTCGTAAAAATAATTGATTTTATTTTACGGCCAAAAATTTTAATGCCACTGGCTTGCCGAATAATCTCTGGCATTTTTACAATATCTTGTTTCAGCGGCGTCATAATTTCTGGAATCCACTTTTCGCTCATTGTCATCGTTCCTCCATGCTTAACGGTCGTATTTATTTAAATTGTATTCTTCAATTACATGAATGATCTTATCAGCGTATGTAGGATCCGTTGCGTATCCAGCATCTTGAAGCGCTTGTGCGGCCTCTTTATAATTTTTGGCTAACAAGACTTTTTCATATAAATTTGGATCCCAATCGACCCCATCAACAAATAACTTGGTATGATCTCGCATGGATTCTTCCCAATTGTCATAAACTCGAAAATCACCCTGAATCGTAATCCAGACCTCATTGACATACTCTTTTGTTTCTAAATTGACTTTTGGTTGATTGCCATATGCTTTAATCCCAAAAAGATTGTTATATTTCGATGCTAATTGACTTTGTCCAAAATTTGATTCTAAAACTGCTTGCCCCATAATAATACTTGGTAACACCCCGTAAGATTCTTGTAATTCACGTGCATACGGTGTGATTTCAGCAACAAATTCTTCTTTTGAGATGTTTTCATTTTGGCGATTGACTGACTCGCTTTGTCCCTTATCTGAATCAGAAAGGACAGATAACGAAAAGACAAAGGCTAAACCGACGACAACTACGCCTAAGAATAACTTTGGCAAATTCAGCTGTTTTTTTCTTTTTTTCTGATAGTTGCTCACTTCATTAATTCCCCACTTCATCTTTTATTTTCCGATAAAATGTTTCATTATCTTTCACTTTCGTGATTGATTTCATTTGTTACTATAACCGAATAATTGTATCATTTTCACAGAAAATTATCAATTTTCATCACTGCTTACGCTCGTGATTTCAGTACTTGATTCAGTGGTAGCAGTTGAAGAAACTGTACTACTTTCAGAAATTTTAGTGGATGATTTCACTGTTGTTTCAGTTGATGTGTGAACAGATTCTTCAACTGGCTTTTTGCCAAAAAAGACAAAAATTACCGCACCAAACATAATAATCACAGATAAAATCCCAGCAATTGTGTATTTCAAAAGACCATCCTTCCTATTCGTTATTCACCTACGTAAGTATCCATCAGATTTTCATTGACCCAATCTAATAATTCAACTTTTGAACCTTCCAATTGTCGTTGAATCGTAGCTGGTAACCGGAATGTAATAATATCATCAAAACCCCATTCGCCATAGGCCAGCGTCACTTTCAAATCAATATAACCAGCAGCAATTTCTTGTTCCTGTTTATTGTTAGGAATTAATTCTACAACGCCCAAATCAGATTGTAGCCATTTTTTGGCAATTGTTGTTTTTAACCGTTTATATTCCGAAACAGCTAGGTTACGTTTTTCCGGAAATAAGATGGTTTGGCGGAGTATTTTTTGAGTCAGCATCCACTCATAATCCGTAAACAAATTCTTAATTTTTTGCATGACTTCATTGTCCAAACCAAATTGGCCTTCTTTCCAAGCTTGCCAATCGGCTGCTTGAATTTGATAAGCGGAGTAAAAATTTTCTTCTGTTTGGTACTGTTCAATAATTGCGTCAACAATAATATCTACATAAACTTGATGCATAATCATTCGCCTCCATTTTCTATTTTACTGAAATTCTCTAAAAAAAGCATCTTTTTATCTCTGGATTTTATCATATTTACAAAATTGTCCTTGTTTTCTAATTTCTCTTGTTTACAGTATAATAAATAATGAAGAAGATTTGAAGAAATTGCATAGATTAGGAGGACTTCTTTTGACAAAAAAATTATATCAATGGGGCATCGTAGGATTAGGTGGGATTGCCCACGAATTTGCTTCAACGTTTAAACAAGAAACTAGCCAACTTGCAGCTGTTGCTTCGCGGACATTGGCTAAAGCAGAACAATTTGCCGCTGATTATTCAATCCCTAAAGCCTATGGTTCTTATGAAGAATTGCTAGCAGATGAAACGATCGATGTTGTCTATATAGCAGTACCAAATAAACAACATGCTGAACACATTTTAAAAGCGCTCCAGGCCGGAAAACATGTGTTGTGTGAAAAAGCTATTACGATGAACGCGGCAGAATTAAAACAAGCCTTGGCAGTTGCAGAAAAAAATGACCTTATTTTAGCAGAAGCCATGACTATTTTTAACATGCCACTATACGACGAATTACGTCGCTTGATGGATGCTGGCAAATTTGGTCAGTTAAAAATGATTCAAGCACCATTTGGAAGTTACAAAGAACCCGATCCTAAAAATCGCTTTTTTAATCCTGACTTAGCAGGCGGCGCATTGTTAGATATTGGTACTTATGCGGTTTCGTTTGCTCGTTGGTTTCTCAGCTCACAGCCAGACGTTTTAGCTTCTAGCATGGTTCCCTTCTCTACTGGCGTTGATGAACAATCGGTGACATTGCTTCGGAATAAAGAAAATGAGTTGGCTACTATTTCATTAACATTCCAAGCAAAAATGCCAAAGCAAGGAATTGTTGCTTTTGAAGATGCCTATATTACCATTACAGATTATCCACGTGCAGATGAAGCAATCGTTCACTACAATGACGGTACGGTTGAGACCATCGTTTCTGGGTACTCAGCTGAAGCCATGAATTATGAAATCTACAATATGGTTGAAGCAATCAAAGGTACTCAACCCAACCGCTCCTTATTTTTCACGACAGAAGTCATTGATATTTTGGACCAGATGCAAAAATTATGGCAGAATTAAAAAAAGAACTTCGGCTTTTGCCGAAGTTCTCTTTTTTATTTGTTCTCTATGGATAAATACGGTTTAACATACGTGGGAACGGAATCGCTTCACGAATATGTTCATTACCAGTAATGAACGTAACAGCACGTTCTAAACCTAATCCGAAGCCAGAATGTGGCACAGAACCGTATTTACGTAAATCTAAATACCAGCTGTATTCTTCTTCAGATAAGCCAAACTCAGCTACTTTTTCTTTCAAATAATCATAATCAGTTGCACGCTCTGAACCACCGATAATTTCACCATAACCTTCTGGTGCAATTAAATCGGCACAAATTACAACATCTTCACGTGTTGGATGTGGTTTCATATAGAAGGCTTTAATTGCTTTTGGATAATTTAAAATGAATGTTGGAACGCCATAGTAATTTGAAATAAAGGTTTCATGTGGGCTACCAAAGTCTTCGCCCCATTCAATGTGATCATAATCATTGTTTGCTTCTTCTTTTTGTAATAACTCAATCGCATCATCGTAAGTAATACGTTTGAATGGTTCCGAAACATATTTTTCCAGTAACGCTGTATCACGTTCTAAAACATCCAATGGATATTGTTGATTTTTCAATACTGATTTAATTAAATGTTTTACGTAAGCTTCTTGAATATCTAGTGATTCTTCATGAGTTGTGTATGCCATTTCTGGTTCAATCATCCAGAATTCCGTTAAGTGACGACGAGTTTTGGATTTTTCCGCGCGGAAGGTTGGTCCAAAAGTAAAGACTTTTCCAAATGCCATCGCACCAGCTTCTGCATATAATTGACCTGTTTGTGATAAGAATGCTGGTTGTCCGAAGTAATCTGTTTCAAATAATTCTGTTGTGCCTTCTGGTGCTGAGCCTGTTAAAATTGGGCTATCAATTTTAATGAATCCTTGTTCGTTAAAGAACTCGTAAGTAGCACGAATAATTTCGTTACGAACTAACATGATCGCATGTTGTTTGCTTGAACGTAACCATAAATGACGATGATCCATTAAGAAATCTGTGCCGTGTTCTTTCGGCGTAATTGGGTAATCTTCTGAAGCGCCAACGACTTCTAAATCAGTGATATCCATTTCATAGCCGAATTTAGAACGGCTATCTTCTTTGATAACACCAGTAACCATGACTGCTGTTTCTTGTGATAAATGTTTAATTTCTTGGAATTTTTCTGTACCAGCTTCTTCACCAAAGGCTTCAATGAAGTTTGGTTTGAACACGACACCTTGGAAAAAGGCTGTCCCGTCACGTAATTGTAAAAAGGCAATTTTTCCGCTTGAGCGTTTGTTAGCAATCCAAGCGCCAATTTTTACTGTTTCTCCAACATGTTTGTTTGAATCAATAATTTGAATTTGTTCCACGTTTGTCTCTCCGTTCATTTCTTAGTTTATTCTTTTAGGCGTTGTGCTGAATCCGTTTCTTTTCTATAAAGTCGTTCATTCGCTCAATCGCTTTTTCTAACGTCATTAAATCTGTCGTATAGCTCATCCGCACATGTTCTGGTGCACCAAAGCCCTCTCCCGTTACCAGAGCAACATGCGCTTCTTGTAATAAATCTTCCACCCAGTTAGTCACGTTATCATACCCACAAATTTCTAACGTTTTTTTGACATTCGGGAATAGATAAAAGGCGCCTTCAGGTTTTATTAGCGAAACACCTGGCAAAGCTGCTACTTTTGGATAGATATGATTCAGGCGTTTTTCAAAGGCCTGACGCATGTCTTCAACTGTCGACTGTTCACCTGTTAAAGCCTCAATTGCCGCATATTGGCTAACTGCGACTGGATTACTGGTGGATTGTGAAGCGAGTTGTGTCATTGCTTGAATAATTTTTTCATCACCGACTGCAAAACCAATGCGCCAGCCTGTCATTGCATATGTTTTGGAAACACCATTAATAATGATTGTCTGTTGACGAATTGCTTCTGAGATGGTTGCAATTGGTGTGAACCGATGTCCATTGTACACCAAACGACCATAAATATCATCTGCAATAATGAGGATATTATGAGCAACTGCCCATTCACCAATTTGGCGTAATTCTTCTTCCGTATAAATAACACCAGTTGGGTTAGATGGTGAATTTAAAATGATTGCTTTTGTTTTGTCCGTTCGTACAGCTTCTAATTGTGCGACTGACACTTTAAATGATTGCTCTTGCGTGCTTGATACAAATACTGGCTTGCCTTCTGCTAACTTGACTTGTTCACCATAACTTACCCAATAAGGGACAGGGATAATCACTTCGTCCCCAACGTTCAAAATGGCTTGAAATAATAGATACAGCGCATATTTGGCACCATCTGTCACAATAACTTGCTTGGGTTGATAACGAAGTTGATATTCTCGTTCCACATAAGAGACAATTGCTTGCTTTAATTCAGGAATGCCGCCAGAAGGTGTGTAATAACTTGCTCTTCCATCCTCAATTGAAGCAATTGCTGCTTTTTGAATATTTTTCGGGGTTACAAAATCTGGTTCCCCAACCGTTAAGCTTAAAACATCTACACCTTTTGCTTTTAATGCTTTCGCTTTGGCGGCAGCTGCTAATGTAACAGAAGGAGTCAATTGCTGTGCTCGATTTGATACGTTCATACACCTTTCACTCCCACTTTCATCAAAACCTATCTAAATTAAATATCTTTGACAACGTTGATCTCTTCGCCTTTATCAAAGCTCATCAGATAATACGTCAGTACTCCTTGATCATTTTCGGTGACCACTTCCCATGCAGGGCGCTTATCATAAAGCCCTAACGTAGCTTTCATCACCGATTCATCGGGATGGGCTTTAGCAACAATGTCTGTTATTTGTTGTTCTGTTTGACCATCTTTTTGATTTAAGACCGTGACTTTTTCTCCCGATTTAGGGACAATCACGACAATCTCTGTGCCTTTATCATTTTTGCCGGTTAAAGTAAAATACGTATTTTTGCGTGTAAACCAGTAAAATTTATCAACTGTTTCTAAATTAGCAGAAGTTTTGGCAATTGCGGTTGCTTCTTTTTTGGCTTGAGCCATTGGTTGATTGGTTCGTACAAAAAAGATAATTATTGTTACAAGAATTGCTAAAAGGATTGCCAATAGGGTTAAAAGGACAGTAATCCGTTTCTTCTCTTTCTTTTCTTCTAATTCCTCCAAAAAGCCTTCCATCCTCTCTAAACTTACTGGGTCTTATTATAGCAGAAAAATAGCGGCCTTTCACAAATATGACCTAAAAATAATCGATTATTTGTTTAAAAATTCCTTTAATTCTTCTAAAATTTCAGGCATGGGCGCTTCTTTTACTGAAAGTCCCTTGGGAAACGCTTTGATTAATCGTTTGCCATATTTTGCAGTGACTAAACGACGATCCAGAATCAGCAATGCCCCTCTATCTTCTTCAGAACGGATTAAACGGCCCAGTGCTTGTCGCAAACGTAAGGCTGCTTTCGGTACCGCTTCTTGAGCAAATGGTTGTATCCCTTCTGCTTCTAAATACGCATATTTTGCTTGCACAAGTGGTCGTTTCGGGTTTTCAAAAGGCAAACGCGTGACTATCAATAACTGTAAAGCTGTTCCTGGTAAGTCCACACCTTCCCAAAAGCTATCGGCTCCTAGCAAGACATTTGGTTTTCCATTAGAGAACCGTTTAAGAATTTTTTCACGACTGCCGCTAATCCCTTGGGCGAGGACCTCTTGTCCTTTTTCCAATAATCTTGGCTGGACTTGATGATACACGGTGGACAATAATTCATGCGAAGTAAAAAGAACCAACATCGAACGTTCCTCTTGCGCCATCAATTTTTCAATGGTATCTGAAATGTATTGACCCATTTCATAGGAAGAGGCATTTTGAATGGCTACTGCTTCTTCCGGTACATAGACTCGCGCATTTTCTGCATAGTTATATGGCGTTGGCAGGGTTTTGAACGTCACCTCTGTTAAACCTAACCGTTGCGGTAAATACTTTTTATTGTTGCCAAACTTCAATGTGCCGCTTGTATAAATAATTCGTTCATACCGCGGATACCACTTTGTTTCAGGAAGCAAACTAGCTTCTAAGTCATGAATTTCAATCAAGCCATGGTCTTCATTTTGTGGTAAATATTCTTTTACCCAACGTGGACGCCAATCATCAAGATAAATGGTAAAACAGTGATGAATACGTTCAATTTCATCAAAAAATTGAAACAAGCGAACAAAAACGATGCGATCAGCCAAACTAAAGGTTTCCAACTGACTCATAATTGTTTGCTGTAACTTACTTTGAATAGTTAACAGCTCCTGCAGTAAAAGCTGGAGCGTTTGACTATGTTTTTCTCCCGCAGCAGATAAATAATCAATACGTTCTTTGGTTAAAAGCAACTCCTGATGGTCTATTCGCTTCTGCGTTTTACTAAATAAACGATGCAATTCAAAAAGAAAATCTTGCCATTCATCCACAAAATCCAGTAAACCTTGCTGATAAATTTTTACAAACCGCTGCTCTTCAGAAAACTGTTGAAAAATTTGCTGTAAAGCAACAAAAAGTTGTTCTTTTTCAATAAAATGCGTGACTTGTTTTTTTAGTATCACACTGTTTACTCGTTCGCTTGCCATCCGACTAGCGATGTCTGGTAAATGATGTGCTTCATCAATAATTAGCCACGGACTTTCAGGTAATAACGGTTGTTTTCTTAGCGACTCTTGCGCCAAAAATGCATGATTAACAATCAACACGTTACTTTGAGCGACTTTTTTATACAGATGTCTTAAAAAGTCAACTTCATAAAGTTCATCTTTTTTTGAAAGAAAATCCAATCCGCGATGTGTAACTTCTTTCCAGAATAAATGATTTAAATTCGTCAATTGTAGTTCATCTAAATCGCCCGTTTCTGTTTCTAGCAACCAGACGAGAACGCCCATTTGATAAAGAGCGTATTGTTTTTGCGGAGTGGGCTGATTCAACGTTGCCTTAAAGCGTTGTAAATCAAGATAGTGTCGATGGCTTTTAATAACAATGCCTCGTAATTTCCCTTGGCAGATTTTATTGGCTAATGGTAAATCTTTTTCCACTAATTGATTTTGTAAAACAATCGAAACTGTTGAAATGATGACTGGTTTTTCTGGCGTTGCTAAATAGCTCATCGGCAACAGATAGCCTAATGTTTTTCCCGTTCCAGTCGCTGCTTCAATAAATAAATCTTTTGTCGTTCCTTCTGTAAAATGATCATAGACTAAATTCATCATCCGACTCTGTTCCGCACGATAAGCGAAACGTTCGCCAAACAGTTTTTCTTTGGCTTTTTTAGTTTTGGGATACGTACTAGTCTGATAGAACGTTTCTTCAAAAAGTGGGACTTCTTTTTTGCGTAAAGCAATGCCACTGACCACTTGATAAGCTGGATTTAATGGTGTGACTTGTTTTTTCATTTGTTCATACGTTTGTTGAATAAAGGCACTGGTTTCCCGCGCTGTCTGTTGACTTAATTCTGCAATTTTTTCCATAGTGACTAACGGTAAAGATTTCATTTTTTCTTGAATTAATAACAAAAGTTCGGCTGTAACCTGCGCATCACTATCTGCTTGATGGGGATTCTCATGAGACAAACCTAAACTTTCCGACAAATCACTTAAACGGAAACTTTTTTCTGTCGGTAAAAAAATCTGTGCCAATTCCACTGTATCAATGGCTGGAATGGTAAGTGGCGGCGTGCCACACCGTACCAGTTCACGAGCTAAAAAATTATAATCAAAGTGGACGTTATGCGCCACAAAAATAGTATCTTCCAGATAATGATAAATTGTATGTGCTACATCTTCAAAATAAGGCGCTTTTTGAACTTGCGTATTACTAATCCCCGTTAAACTTTGAATTTGTTTTGGTACTACTTGATTGGGATTCACATCTGTCGCAAAGTTCGCAATAATCTTTCCATCTTGAACGAGAACGCATCCAAACTGAATAATCCGATCACTTGTAGGATCTGTTCCAGTCGTTTCAAGGTCAACTACTGCATACACTTGTTTGTCTTTCAATGACTTCACGCCTTTCATTCATCTTTGAAAATTATACTACAATTTATAGGATTTTCACTAGTATTTCAAAAATTCTCTTGAAATCTTTTCCAGAGATAATAAGAAAGAGCCTGAAACAAAAATCCAAAGTGATTTTTGTTTCAGGCTTAAAAGCTGATAAACTGAACGGTTTTGTCTTACCTTCTCCTAAATAAACGATTAATAACAGTCAAGGATTTTCTGCATATACTGGTTTAATTGCCCATAGCCTTCCAATTCTCTGATTACTGGGAGCGGACAACGAACCTTTTTATTAAATAGGGTCCGCTTTTCAACATATTCTGTAACTTCGTCTAAAAATTTATCTAATCCTTTTTCTAATTTCATACAACTTAACTGATTGCAAATTCGCACGTCTCCTGCCTTTTTCTTTTGAACTTGTTTAAATGATTGTGAGAATGCTTTTGCTTCAAGCATTTGTGCTTCTAACTGTCTTTTTTCAATCGTTATTTTCGGAACTGCTTGATTTCCATCAGTATCCTCTAACTGGCGACTCATAAAGCGACGATAAATTTCCTCTTCTAATTCGTCCAATTGTCGTTGAAAGTCTGCAGGAATTGTCCGACTTGATGAATTTTCTTCCTCACTTTCCATAGAGACAGCTTCTTTTTCTGGCTTCTGCTCCTCTTCTTTTTCGGCAGAATCATTCACTGAATTTAGCGAGCTTTTTTCTGTTTCTTGTGGAAAAGTAAATAAAGGTTTTGCCGCGGTGCTCTGCTGGTTTTCTTGAGGTTCTTCTGGCAGCGCTTCTTCAAATGGCGCTGGTTCAGATAACACTGGTTCTTTTGCTGGTTCTTCAAGCGCTGGTTTGTTAACAGGAAGCACTGCTTCACTTGGTGCTACAGTTGTTTCAACTTCTTGCTTTTCCAGATTATCAGGCGAGAGATTGACGTCTGGTTGTTCCGGATTAGTATCCTCTGATATTTTCAGAGATGCCTGTTCTGCGGCTATCACAGGAGAAGCTCTTTTCAAATGGATCGTTTTTATTTGTCTAGAAATGACGGGATTTCTCGTTTGATTAACGGCTTCATTCAAGGAGGCTAAATTTTCTTTTAAAAGTGTCAACATTTCACGTAAGACAGCAATTTCACCAGCTAATTCCGTTAATTGATTTTCTTGCGGCACTACTTGCACATTGGTTTCATTCATACGGACTGTTTTTTTATTTTTAGTTGTCGGTATTTCATACATCCATTGTTTCAGTGCGAATCGTAAGTCACGAGTGGTCGGCTCAAAGCTTCCAAAATAAACAGTGTAGTACATTAACTCCGTTTCAACATAGACATAAATCTTTTTAACAATTAACTCTTCAAACTGTTCTGATTCATCCCAACTTTCACATAAAGCCTCAAAAAATTGTTCCCCTTCTGCTAAATTTTGATACTCTTTCGCTAAATAAAGCTTGCGAATTAAGTAAAAATTATACGGTGTTTCAACATTATCCGCATAAATTTCTCGTCCTAAAAAATCTGGATTCGTTTCTTTACAAAGAAAGACCGTTTTCTCTTCTGGTTGTGTTTCAAGTGTTTTAGTCATGAGTTTCACTTCCTTTTTCTCTGTTAATAACCATTTTTAATGATAGATACCTTTAGTATACAGGAGAAATTCTTCTGATTTTCTCATGTTTTTAAGAGACAACAGAAATTTTAGAGAAAAATCGATAGAAAAAAACGTGAGACAAACAGTCCTATTGACCATTTATCTCACGCAAAATACTTAAACTGACTATTTTATCCTTGAAACATGCAACCAATTATTCTGCTGAATCAATTGGCAAAATTGTGTCTTTTTTCTCGCGACGTGCAATTGCTGGTAAAATCATTCCTAATAGAATTAAGACGATTGGTGTCACAATGTTAGAAGCTAATTGGAACAACCAGCCTTGAGGGTCTGAGGCATACTCAAATTTAGGCACCATTCCTAGGATACAAGCAAAGGCTGTAAATAGGAAACACCAAAGACCAAACACAAAACCAATTTTAGGATTTTTAACAAATTTATATTCTGAATTAAATTGTTTGTATGCTTTGTTTAGAAGCATATAGGCAAAGAAGACCCACAAGTAACGCATTGGCATAACTACAGAATTTAAGTTAGTTAGCCATTTAACCACTTCGTTCATGTCCTTCAACCCAAACATCGGTAAAGCGATAATAATACTTACTAAAATACCTGTTAATAGGTAACCATTAATTAACGTACCTTTTTTCGTACGTTTGCGTAACCAACTTGGAACAAATTCTGGATCTGCTTCAGCTAAAAGAATTTTCAGTGGAGCATCAATTGAAAAGGCTAACGCAGCCACTTGACCCACTGTATTCGTCAAAGCATAAACAATCATTAAGAGATTACCGACACCATAATATGCGCCTAATTTTTGGAAGGCACTGTAGGCACCATTTGCCATTAAATCTTTAGGAATATTGTCACTTGAGAATAACATGCCCATTGCAAATGAACCTAAAACAGCCGATAAACCAACCATTGCTGCTAGGAAAATCATTCCTTTAGGGAACTCTTTGGCTGGATTTTTAGTTGCATTTACGTAAGGAGAAATTTTTTCAGCGCCACCTACCGCAAAAACTAACATTGATACGGTTGTAAAATAACTAAAATCAAATTTAGGAATGTAGGTGCTGACTTGTGACATGTTTGGCGTCGCAAATTCAACCGTTGAATTAATAAATGGTGCGCCTACCGCTAATAAAATGAATAAAATAGACATCACAAACATGGCGGTTCCAGCTAAACCACCAATAACTTTTAAGGTGGTTAACCCTTTTGTTGATAATAACAAGAAAACCAAGAAAATTATTAATGAAATAAATGATACCGTTACGATTGGCATCGTATTGACTAGGTTTCCATTCCCTTGAACTGCCCAACCTAAGGCAATTAAAATTGCTTGTGGTTTTTGTGCCAAGTAAGGAATGTGCACTACCCAATAAGTCCATGCTGCATAATAGGCTAGACGTTTAGTACTGGTATTTTGCACCCACGAACTAACCCCACCATTACTGTCTTTAAATGTTGAACCTAATTGTCCTACGATTAACGCATAGGGAATAAAATATAAAACTAAAATCAAAAGCCATGAAGTGACCACTGAAATCCCTTGTTGTGCATAATTATTCACAACATTTCCAAGACCCCAGACCATGTTAAAGGCAATTAACCCGACGGTGAACCATCGTAATTGCTTTTTGTCCATATAACCAATTCCTTTCTTATTAAAAAAATAAAGCTCTTCATTTATCATAAGCATTTTACTTTTTATGCACAAGCTCAACATAATTAAATAAAGATGGCTTTTTAATAAGTAATTAAAACGCTTCTAGCAATGATTTTCTAATTTATTTGATGACTAAAAAAGGCCGGTGAATAAGTTGCTTCACCGGCCTTTTTCTAAGAGATTTTTCTTTTATAACATATCAAATAATGATAATTGGTTTTCATCTGGCAAGTCTTTTAAGACACCATTTTCATTCATGTATTCAATTAACGTTTTAGAAACTTTGCCTCGTGTTGCCAAATCTTCTTTCGACAAGAACGGTTGCTCTTCTCGCGCAGCGACAATGGCTTTCGCTACGTTGAGTCCTAAACTTGGCACTGCTCGGAAAGGTGCAATCAAGGTATCCCCTTCAATCACAAAATTTTCAGCGTCCGATTTGTACAAATCAATCATGCCAAATTTATAGCCTCGTTCCAACATTTCATTACATAATTCTAAAACCGTTAATAAGTTTTTCTCTTTAGTGGAGGCGTCCATCCCTTTGTCCGTAATTTCTTTCATTCGTGCTTTCACAGCTTCTTTCCCTTGTGACATTGCCACTAAGTCAAAGTCATCCGCCCGAACGGAGAAAAATGCACAGTAATATAAGATTGGGAAATAAACTTTAAAGTAAGCGACCCGCAATGCCATTAATACGTATGCTGCCGCATGGGCTTTCGGGAACATATATTTAATTTTAGAACAAGAATCAATATACCAGTCAGGGACGTTGTTTTCCTTCATCGCATTTAAATACGTATCCCGTAGTTCATCGGGAATCTTATTCCATTGTCCTTTACGTACCGTTTCCATAATCTTAAAGGCCATCCCACTGTCCAAACCAGCATGAATTAAATATACCATGATATCATCCCGACAACCAATTACTTCAGCAAGATTGGCTTCGCCACGGCGAATCAACTCTTCTGCATTCCCTAACCACACATCGGTTCCGTGAGACAGTCCAGAAATTTGAAGTAATTCTGCAAAAGTTGATGGATGGGTCTGCTCTAACATGCCTCGAACGAAACGTGTTCCAAATTCAGGAATTCCTAAAGTTCCTGTTTTAGAATAAATTTGCTCTGCATCCACACCTAGAACATCAGGTCCTTCAAAAATACGCATCACTTCTGGATCGTCTGTTGGGATGGTTTTTGGCTCAATCCCAGATAAATCTTGTAACATCCGAATCACGGTTGGATCATCATGTCCCAGAATATCAAGTTTTAAAATATTATCGTGAATGGAATGGAAATCAAAGTGCGTCGTTTTCCATTCTGCCTCTTGATCATCAGCAGGGTATTGAATTGGCGTAAAGTCATAAACATCCATGTAATCAGGAATTACAATAATACCGCCAGGATGCTGCCCAGTCGTCCGTTTAACCCCTGTTGAACCTTTGGCTAAGCGATCAATTTCAGCACCACGCAAATGTAAATTATGATCTCTTTCATATCCTTTAACAAAGCCATACGCTGTTTTGTCGGCAACTGTACCAATGGTTCCTGCCCGGTAGACATATTCTTCACCAAAAAGAACTTTCGTGTAGTTATGGGCTTCGGCTTGATAATCGCCAGAAAAGTTCAAATCGATATCGGGAACTTTGTCGCCATGGAACCCTAAGAACGTTTCAAAAGGAATATCGTGACCATCTTTAAACAATCGAGCGCCACATTTCGGACAGGCTTTTTCAGGCATATCAAACCCTGAACCATAGGAACCATCTTCATAGAACTCAGAATATTGACACTCAGGACAATAATAATGTGGCGCTAAAGGATTTACTTCAGTAATCCCTGTCATTGTCGCAACAAAACTAGAACCGACAGAGCCCCGTGAACCAACTAAATAGCCATCTTCATTACTTTTATGCACCAGTTTTTGAGAAATTAAATAAATGACCGAGAAACCATTTCCGTTAATCGAATTCAGTTCCTTTTCTAACCGTTTTTCGACAATTTCTGGTAAAGGATCGCCATACAATTCGCGCGCACGATTGTAGCTTAAATCAGTGATTTCTTGTTCAGACCCAGGAATTTTCGGCGTATACAAATCGTCTTTTACTGGAATAACTTCTTCACATAAATCAGCGACTTTGTTGGGATTTTCTACTACAATTCGCTTAGCGACGTCTTGTCCTAAAAATTGAAATTCCGTTAACATTTCATCGGTGGTTCTGAAATGAACCTTTGGTAAACTATGGCGATTTAACGGATTAGCGCCACCCATAGACCCGACTAAAATTTTCCGATAGATGGCATCTTCTTCATTTAAATAATGAACATTTCCAGTGGCGACAACCAGCTTGCCAAGTTCATCACCGATTTTCACTAGATTACTAATAATTTCTTCCAAATCTGCTTCATTTTTCACCAATTCTTGTTCAATTAATGGCGCGTAAACTGGTTTGGGCATAACTTCAATATAATCGTAGAATTTGGCACGATTTTTTGCTTCTTCGACACCTTTTTGCATCATTGCTTCAAAAATTTCGCCGTTTGAACATGCGGAACCAATTAAAAGCCCTTCTCTTAACTTCGATAATTGCGAACGAGGAATCCGTGGTACTCGGAAAAAATAATCTACATTGGACATGGAAATCAATTTAAAAAGATTTTTTAATCCTGCTTGAGTTGTTGCTAAAATCGTTGCATGGAAAGGTCGAGCTCGTTTGTATGAGTCTCCTTCGCCAATATGACGATTCAAATCATCATGGAAATGCATATCATGATTCTCTTTCGCTTCTTTTAAGAAAATCCAGCACAAATGACCTGTTGATTCCGAGTCATAGATGGCGCGGTGATGTTGTTCTAAGTTGACGCCAAATTTTTTCGATAAGGTATTTAGACGATGGCTTTTGAAATGTGGATACAAGAATCTGGATAATTCTAATGTATCGATGACGGGATTAGCCGCTTCAGGTATTCCATGTTTGCCATAACTTGTATTTAAGAACCCCATATCAAAAGAAGCGTTGTGGGCCACTAAAATAGTTCCTTCTGAAAACTCTTTAAACATGCGTAAAACTTCTTCTTCGGATTTTGAACCGCGTACCATTTCATCTGTAATCCCAGTTAAATTGATCGTTGTTTGAGATAATGGATGGCCAGGATCAATAAATTGCTCAAATGTCTCAATGACATTTCCTTTGTGCATTTTGACAGCGGCCAATTCAATAATTGTATCATAAACAGCGGAAAGCCCCGTTGTTTCCACGTCAAAGACCACATAGGTAGCATCTGTTAATTCAATATGTTCTTCGTTGTAAGCAATAGGTACACCATCATCAACAATATTGGCTTCCACGCCGTATAAAATTTTAACGTCCGCTTTTTTACCTGCGGCATGGGCATCAGGAAACGCTTGGGCGCCGCCATGATCCGTAATTGCGATGGCCTTGTGACCCCATTTCCCCGCTTGCGCCACCAAGTCACCGACTTTATTGGTCGCATCCATTGTACTCATGTTACTATGCATGTGTAATTCTACACGTTTTTCACCTTCTGGCGCGTAGTCTTTTCTTGGCGCATGGGCGACTTCCATCAAATCTTGAGCATTCATGACTAAATCACGCATGAAGGTATCTTCTTGTACACTACCACGAACACGAATCCAACTTTGTGGTTGAATCGCATCAAAAACTTGTTCATCTTTTTCCCCATTCGAAAATTTCTTCACCACGAAAGAGGAAGTATAATCAGTTATTTTCAAAATTAAAATTTTTCGTTTAGAACGCAATTCACGCACTTCTTTATCAAAAATAAAGCCTTCAATCGTTATCCGACGTTCTTCTTCCAGTATGTTTCCCATTGGCATAATGGGTTCATCATTGGGAATATTCCGCCCTAAACGAATTGGACCATCAAACGCAGGCGCTTGTTGTTGTTTTTCTTTTTTCATTTGTTCATGTTTAACAAGCGATTCAGCAGCTTGTTGTTGAAAGGCTGCGGCTTGTTCTAATTTTTGCTCTTCAAACTTTTTCAACACTTCTGCAGCTTGCTGTTGATCCATTTTTGGTTCAATATGAAATTTAGGAAACCCGTAAGAGAAATAAAGTTCCTCAATAATTGGTAAATATTGTTGCTTCAAATAAGGAATAACTGCTTCATTATCAACAGGTAAAATAATTTTCCGATCTTCAAATTGTGGTGTCTGTGTTTTTAAGACTTTCTGAACTAACGGCGTATTGCATTGACTATTTAACAAGGCCAACTGCCAATAATCCGTTAATTGTTCCTCAGTAAATGTTGTCTGATTTGTGGTTATTTGAACGGAAACCTGTGCAATTTGTTGAAAAGCTAGTTCCAATTGTTGCATAAATGTTTGATATAGCATCACTGGCATCAATTCATCAAAACTTAAATGAAATTCCCATAAGCGACTTTGTTGGTGAACAATGACCTTGTCAATCCGGCCATTTTGAATTAAGGGATGTTCTTTCGCTATGTCATCTAACTGAATTTGCGTCATCAGTTTATCAAATAAATCGCGTGCTTTTTCTGTCACAAAATGAACCTCCTTCTATCATTGAAAAAAGGCCCTCAGACAAATCTGTCAAGTGCCTTTTTTCGGTTTCTCTGCATTCGCTTCTCTATTAAGTATACTCGTTTTTTGTAAAAAAACAATCTTGTTTCTTTTCTAAAAAGAGCTAAGAAGAGCTTGAAGCAAAAATCTAAAGTGATTTTTGCTTCAAGCTTAAACGCTGATAAGTGGCGGAAACAGTTTATCCTAATCATTTTGTCCACCCTTTTCATTATTATTCCGCTTCTGATGTTGTGTTCATCAAAATAGAAAGTGTGCTTTCTAATTCTTCTTTGCGTACTTCTAACATTTCACCAGTACGTTTGATTTTGACTTCTACCACACCATCGACTGCTTTTTTACCGACTGTGATACGGATTGGACAACCAATTAAATCAGCATCAGCAAATTTTACACCTGCGCGCTCATTGCGGTCATCAACTAATACTTCGTAGCCCGCTTCGGTCATCATTGCTTCAACTTCTTGTGATAGTTTTGTTTGATACTCATCTTTCACATTCATTTGGACCACGTGTAAATCAAATGGCGCAATTCCTGTTGGCCAATTAATACCACGCTCGTCTGCATTTTGTTCAACGATTGCTGAAAGTAAACGACTAACGCCGATGCCATAGCAACCCATGATCACTGATTTTTCACGACCGTTTTCATCTAAAACTGTTGCGCCCATAGCATCACTATAACGCGTTCCTAATTTAAAGATATGACCAATTTCGATTCCTTTAGTAAAGGCTAAGACACCATTGCCATCAGGAGAAGGATCGCCTTCTTGAACAAAGCGTAAATCTTCGTAACTAATTGGTTGGAAATCACGATCTGGATTTACATTTGTCAAATGATAGCCATCTTCGTTAGCTCCAACAATGGCGTTGGCTAAATCTTGAACAGCTAAATCTGCATAAATTTTAACATCTTCGGAAACATTGACTGGACCAATTGAACCAAAGCCAGCTCCTAAGACACGGCGAGCATCTTCTTCTGTTGCTTCATCTAGGAAATCAGCGCCTAAGAAGTTTTTCAATTTGACATCATTGACATCATGATCGCCACGAACCAAGACCATTACTGGCTCTTCATCGGCAATAAATAGTACTGATTTAATAATACGTTGTGGCTCAACTTCAAAGAAGTTTGCCACTTCGGCAATTGTACCCACTTCTGGTGTTGCAATTTTTTCTAAATCTAATTGTGTTTCATGTGATTTTTTCGGCGTATAAAGACTTGTTGCCATTTCTAAATTGGCAGCATAATCACTTTCTGTTGAATAACAAATAGTATCTTCCCCAATTTCAGAAATCGCCATAAATTCTTTAGAATCTTTACCACCCATGGCACCACCGTCCCCAATAATGGCACGGAATTCTAGTCCACAGCGTTCAAAAATGCGTGAGTAAGCTTTTTCGTAATCACGGTATGATTGATCTAAACTAGCTTCATCGGCATGAAAAGAATAGCCATCTTTCATAATAAATTCACGGCCTCTTAATAAGCCAGAACGAGGGCGTTTTTCATCACGATATTTTGTTTGAATTTGGTATAAATTCAAAGGTAATCGTTTGTAAGAATTGATTTCATCACGAATTAATTCTGTGAAGGTTTCTTCATGCGTTGGGCCTAAGATATAGTCACGGTCATTGCGATCTTTTAAGCGATACAAGTTAGGTCCATAAGTTTCATAACGGCCTGATTCTTTCCAAAGTTCTGCGGGTAATAACGCAGGCATTAACATTTCAACTGCATCAATTTTCTCAAATTCTTCTCGCATAATCGTTTTTAATTTTTCTAAAACACGATTGGCTAAAGGTAAATAAGAATAAATCCCTGCAGCGACTTGACGAATATAGCCTGCGCGCAACAGAATTTGATGACTTAAGACTTCTGCATCATTTGGTACTTCTCTTAACGTTGGAATTAACATTTTTGACTGTTTCATTAAAACTCTCCTCTATTTTAAAATCAACTATTTTTGATTTCTTTACACACTTTTTTACTTAAGCTTTCTCCTTAAAAGAAAAAGCGTTGAATATCGTTCCAAGTAACTAACACCATTAACACCATGACAAACCCAAAGCCAATTAACGTAATGATGCCTTCTTTTTCAGGACTAATTGGTTTTCCACGTACACCTTCAATAATGTTTAAGACAATTTTCCCGCCATCTAAAGCTGGGATTGGCAACAAATTAATAATCCCTAAGTTCATTGACAACATGGCCATTAAGAATACAACTGTACTTACTCCAGCATTGGATGCTTCTTCCGATAATTTAAACATCATGACTGGCCCACCTAGTTTGTTTAAGCTAAAACCGGTGAATAGTGAGCCGAGTGCTTTAAAAATCTGTGTCGTACTATTTAAAGTATCCTGAATACCGCCCATCAATTTTGACGGTAAATCGGTTTTCATATAAGGATAAACGCCGACTTTACCAATCGTTTGTTTTTCCACTTTTTGTTTTTCTGGTGTCACTGTTAGTTGCTCTTCTTTGCCGTTACGCTCAACTACGAACGTTAACGGCTTTTCGGGGTTCTTCTGCACAATGGTTGTAAAATCTTCGTATTTTTTGATTTTTTGATTATTAATCGATAAGACTTTATCGTTTTCTTTCAACCCAGCTTCTGCGGCTGGGCCATTAGGAATCACTTGTCCAATTTGATTCGTGTTTAAATCAGTGACGCCTCCTTGTAGAAAGACCGCTAACGTAAACAGAATAAACCCTAAGATAAAGTTATTCATGGGTCCCGCAAAGTTCGTTAAAATGCGTTGCGATAATTTCGCTGATTGAAATTGAACGTCAAGTGGCGCAATCCGCACCTCGGTTCCATCACTTTCAATAATCGTTGCATCATGGTCAACTTTATAAACGGTTTCTTCTTCCTCGTTTCCATTGACATAGCCCTTGATGAATAATTCTTTTTCAAGATCAAAATCAATGACTTCCATCGGAATACTATGAGGTAATTGTACTTTTTTACTTGTATTAATTTTAACCACATTACCCACGGCATTTAACTCAACAGATAGAGGCATACCTGGTGTGATTTCTGTCATGTCTTCGCCCATCCCAGCCATTCGCACATAGCCACCAATCGGCAATAAGCGAATCGTATAAGTGGTGCCATCTTTTCCACGATGCGCAAAAATCTTTGGTCCCATTCCGATTGCAAACTCACGAACTAAAATACCCGCTCGTTTTGCAAAATAAAAGTGGCCAAATTCATGTACGAGGACAAGAATACCGAAGACAATAATGAATGTGATAATTGTTTTCATAGATGTCCTTCTTCCTTCATTCACTGACGTTCAGTGCTTTTTATTATTACATGGGAAAGTCTCGTAAAACTTGCTCTGTTCCCTTCCCGATAAACCAGTGCAACTGTTTACTGAGAACAGTCGCCACTGTTAGTGAACAAATCTTTCCTTATGTAAGACAAGTTTTATTTTAGCATATTCACTCATAAATAACCATTGGACTTGACCACTTCGCCTAGATATTTTGTGTTTTTTTAGAAAACTGTATAAATGAGAGGAATTGATTACTACGACCAGTATTTATTTTAAAGACCTTCAACAATAGTAGCTAACTTTAGACCATAAACTTTTCCGACAGTTTGTCGTATTTTATCAACACGCTGATTGACATGTGCTACCATGAAAGTATTAATAGTTATTTTAGGGGGAATGAATCAATGTATGGAGAATTACATGGTAAAGTAGCCGTTGTCACTGGTGCAGCTACGGGTTTAGGATTATTTATTACTCTGCGTTATATCTTAGAGGGCATGAATGTTGTTGCTGACTATGTCGGTGAGCTGCCTAAAGAATTTGAAGATGTCCAAGCCAAGCACGCAGACCGCGTAAAATTCGTGAAGGCTGATGTCTCTAATGAAGAAGATATTAAAGCGTTAGCTGAAACCGCTTTAAAAGAGTTTGGTCATGTTGACATTTGGGTAAATAACGCCGGTGTGGAGGCTTCTTTTCCGACAATTGATATGCCATTAAAAGAATGGCAACGTGTCATTGATGTCAATTTAAACGGTGTCTTTTTGGGTTCTAGAGAGGCACTCCGAATATTTAGAGATCAAAAAATCAAAGGGTCAATCATTAATATGTCCTCCGTTCACCAAAGAATTCCTTGGCCAACGTTCGCCCACTATGCGGCAAGTAAAGGTGCAACCGAAATGTTCACGAAAACAATCGCTTTGGAATATGCGGAATATGGTATTCGTGCCAACTGTATTGCACCTGGAGCGATTAACACACCTATTAATGCTGAAAAATTTTCCGATCCCGAACAGTTAAAACAAACAACGAGCATGGTTCCTATGGGCATTATTGGTAAACCAAATCAAGTAGCTGCTGCGGCCGCTTGGTTAGCTTCTGATGAATCCTCATACGTAACCGGAACAACACTCTTTGTAGATGGCGGGATGTCTCTATACCCTTCGTTCCAACACGGAGCTGGTTAAAAAGTAGTCTGCAACAAAATTCTCTATGAATTTTTGTTGCAGACTTTGTACTATCACACACAAAATCTATTCAGGAGGCTTACCATGAAACTAGTCAAAAATGTTTTTTTAATTTTAATTGGTTTAGTTATTATCGGGATTGGCGCATCCACCTTAAGAGTGGCAGGTTTAGGAGTTGATCCTTTCACTGCTATGAATATCGGACTTTCTTCAATGTTTGGTATGCAATTAGGTATTTTTCAAATTATTGTCAATGCGTTTATTCTATTCTATGTCTATTTAAAAAACAAAAAAGCCATTGGTCTAGGAACTATTTTAAATATGCTTTTAGTAGGGATTTTGATTCAACAGATTTCTACTTGGCTTCAACCTTACGCCGATAGTTTAGGAGGCTCAACAATTGGCAAACTACTTTCTTTATTCGTCGGAGTCCTGATTTTTACATTTGGCTGCGCCTTATACATGTCTACAGATCAAGGCGAATCCCCCTATGATGCGATTGCGCCAACCATCTGTCAACAAATCAACAAACCTTACGCTTCTGTTCGAAAAGCACAAGATTTGTTGGTCCTATTAATTGGCTTTATTGCTGGTGGTCCAATTGGGATTGGTACAATTATTTGTGCATTTGGTGCTGGCCCACTCATTAGTTTCTGGAACAAGTTACTTCAACCTTTAGTAAAATAATTTTTTAACTAAAATATAAGAAAAAGCGATGGCTCCATAGAGATTTTCTTCTCGAGTCATCGCTTTTTTATTTGTACTTTCTTTGAAGAAGCATGATTAGTGTGTTTCTTGTTTGGCTTTCCGTTGTTGTTTTAGTTGATTATTTGTTGGTAGAGTGAAAAACTAGCCGACAGACCCTTCCATCTCATAACTAATCAATCGATTCAACTCAACCGCATATTCCATCGGTAATTCTTTCGTAAATGGTTCAACAAAGCCCATAACAATCATTTCTGTCGCTTCGGCTTCAGATAAGCCGCGACTCATTAAATAATATAATTGTTCTTCAGAAATTTTTGAAACTTTGGCTTCGTGTTCTAAGGACACTTGGCTGTTATGGATTTCGTTAAACGGAATCGTATCTGATTTTGATTTTTCGTCCATGATAATCGTGTCGCATTCGATGTGGGAAATCGAGCCTGCGCTGTCTTTTCCAAAAGTCACTTGGCCACGGTAGTTAACTTCGCCGCCGTCTTTAGCAATTGATTTTGAAACAATTGAGCTAGAGGTATTCGGCGCATTGTGAATCATTTTGGCCCCAGTATCTTGGATTTGGTTAGCACCAGCAAAGGCAATCGATAACATCGTGCCACGGGCGCCTTTGCCATCTAAGTAAACGCTTGGATATTTCATGGTTGTTTTAGCTCCTAGGTTACCATCAATCCATTCGACAGTGGCACCTTCGTAAGCTTTAGCACGTTTGGTTACTAAGTTGTAGACGTTATCTGACCAGTTTTGAATAGTGGTATAACGACAATAAGCATCTTTTCTTGTAAAAATTTCTACGATGGCCGCATGCAAGCTGTTACTTGAATACGTGGGTGCCGTACAACCTTCAACATAGTGAACGCTAGCCCCTTCATCGACAATAATCAAGGTCCGTTCAAATTGGCCGGTATTTTCAGCGTTGATTCGGAAATATGTTTGTAATGGTACATCAACTCGAACGCCTTTTGGTACATAAATAAAGGTTCCACCTGACCAAACAGCTGAGTTTAAAGCGGCCAGTTTATTATCTGTTGGTGGCACAAGTTTTGAAAAATACTCTTTGAATAAGTCAGGATATTCTTTTAAAGCAGAGTCAGTATCTGTAAAAATGATGCCTAATTTTTCAAATTCTTCTTTCATGTTGTGGTAAACAACTTCTGATTCATATTGAGCCGAAGCCCCAGCTAGATAAGCACGCTCAGCTTCGGGAATCCCAATTTTTTCAAAGGTTTCTTTGATTTTATCAGGTACATCATCCCAATCGCGTGCGGGTTTGTCACTCGGTTTTTGGTAATATTTAATTTTACTAAAGTCAATATCTGACAGGTCTGGACCCCATTCTTGCATGGGCATTTTATTGAATTGTTCTAACGATTTTAAACGGAAGTCAAGCATCCATTCTGGTTCGCCTTTCACGCGAGAAATTTCACGAACGACGTCTTCGGTTAGGCCGTCTCCGGTACTAAAGACTGGTTCCACATCGTCGTGAAAGCCAAATTTATATTCTTCTAATTCAGGTACTGTACTCAATTCGTCGTCACCCTTTCTTTATTTTTCACAATGTAAATGACCGGCTTCGCCTTGGCCGTTATTAGCAACAGCCTGTTCTAAGGCTTTCCAAGCTAGGGTTGCACATTTGATCCGAGCTGGAAATTTAGCTACGCCGCTTAACATTGCCGCATCACCTAATTTTTCATCTTCGGCCACTTCATTTCCTTGAACAAGTTGAGAGAAATCCTCTGCTAAGGCCGTTGCTTCGGCGATTGTTTTTCCTAAGACCGCATCAGTCATCATACTAGCACTTGCTGTACTGATGGAACAGCCACTTCCTTGGAAGGCGATATCTTTAATCACACCGTCTTCAATGGCCACATCCAGTTCAATCACATCTCCGCAAGTAGGATTATTCAGTTCAATTGTTTGGCTAGACGCATCTAGCGTTCCGTGGTGATGTGGGTGGCTAGAATGGTCCAAAATGACTTGGCGATATAAGTTATCTAATTTAGAAAGTGCCATGCTGGAAAAACTCCTTTGTCGCTTTAATCGCTTCAACTAAGCGATCTGCGTCTTCTTTGGTATTGTATAAATAAAAACTTGCCCGTGCAGTTGCTGGCACGCTCAGATAGTTTAATAGCGGTTGCGCGCAATGGTGACCCGCTCTGACAGCGACCCCTTCCATATCTAACGCCGTAGCCACATCATGTGGATGTAAACCTTCAATATTAAAAGCAATCACACCTGTGTGGTCTTTTGGATTCTGTGGACCATAAATCGTCAAGCCCTCGATAGCTTGCAACTTCGGCAAAACATAGTGAACAAGGGCTGCTTCATGTTGATGAATGGCCTCTAAACCAATTTCTGTTAAATAATCAATGGCGGAACCTAAGGCAATTGCCCCGGCAATATTAGGTGTGCCAGCTTCAAATTTCCAAGGAAGCTCTTTCCAAGTACTTTCTTGAAGATGAACAAAGTCAATCATTTCGCCACCAAATTCCACAGGTTCCATTTGTTCCAATAAATGACGTTTGCCATAAAGGACACCAATTCCAGTTGGTCCACACATTTTGTGACCACTAAATGCATAAAAATCAGCATCGATGGCTTGAACGTCCACAGGCATATGAGGAACTGCTTGCGCGCCGTCTACCACCATCACAGCGCCATTTTGATGGGCTAATTGTGTTAATTCTACGATCGGATTAATGACTCCTAACACATTTGAAACATGAGCAATCGAAACAATTTTCGTTTTTTCTGTAATTTGTTGACGTGCACTTGCCATGTCTAAAAAGCCGTCTTCAGTGACGTCTATATACTTCAAAATGGCTCCTGTACGTTGGGCTAATTGTTGCCAGGGAATAATGTTTGAATGATGTTCCATGTAAGATATGACGATTTCATCCCCGGCTGTAACTGCCAAGTCACCATAACTTTTGGCAATCCAATTCAAACTGGTTGTTGTTCCTCGTGTAAATAAAACTTCCGCTGTTTCTTTAGCATGTATAAATTGGCGAACCTTTTCGCGGGAGGCTTCATAGTCCTTCGTTGCTCGTTCGGCTAACGTGTGCACCCCACGATGAACATTGGCATTATCGGTTTCATAATAATGTCGTAAAACATCTAACACCGCCGTTGGTTTTTGGGTTGTCGCAGCATTGTCTAAATAAACTAGCGGTTCATCATTAACTTCTTGAAATAAAATAGGAAACGATTGACGAATGGTTGCTGCATCCATCATGCGTTTAACTTCCCTTCAATTACTTCTACAAATTCATTTTGTACTTCTTTAACTGGAATTGCTGTAATGACAGAACCTAGGAAGCCACGAATCACCAAACGTTCCGCTTCTTCTTTACGCAAGCCGCGGCTCATTAAATAATACATTTCTTCTGGATCTACTCGACCAACGCTGGCTGCGTGTCCGGCAGTCACTTCATTTTCATCAATTAAAAGAATTGGATTGGCATCACCACGAGCTTTATCAGACAGCATTAAAACACGACTTTCTTGCTGTGCGTCGGCTCCTTTTGCTCCTTTTAAAATGTGGCCAATTCCATTAAACGTTAAAGTACCACGTTCACGAATGACTCCATGTTGTAAAATATGACCAATCGAATGTGGCGCTTTGTTTGTCACTCGTGTGTCGATGCCTTGTGTTTGTTTACCTGCACTAATTGCAACGACTTTAACTTCTGAATGAGCGCCTTCGCCAACTAAATCAGAATCAAAATCAGCAACAACATCGCCATCATTCATGACGCCTAGAGCCCAATCAACAGAGGCATCCCGCATAATATAGCCACGACGATTCATATAAGTCGTTACAGTTTGCCCTAATTGATCTACAGCTGAGTATTTAACTTTTGCGCCATCTTTCGCAATCACTTCCACAACAATATTTCCCGAAGCTTTCTCTGCATGATGACCGGTTGATTGAAAGCGTTCTAAATAACTGAATTCACTATGATTATCTGCAACGATTAAAACATGTTTAAAGAAAGGTTGGTTGCTATCTGAATCCTGAATAAACAAAGATTCAATGGGCTCTTCAATCACTACGTTTTTAGGAACGTATAAGAAAACGCCACTATTCATGAAAGCTGCATGAGCTGCTGTCAGCTTATCTTCTTCTGGTAATACAGCTTTAGTCATATAGTATTCTTTAACTAATTCTGGGTGCTCTTGTAAAGCAGTAAAAATGTCTGTAAAAATTACCCCTTGTTCCGCTAATGAGGCTGGCAATTGCTCAAAAGCATGAAAAGATCCTTGTTGAACAATTAAAGGATTGTCTTTCATTTGATCAAAACTTGCGACATTTCCTTCAGAAGGAACATAACTTTCCATGTAAACATTTAATAAAGGCCAACGATGAAATTTCACACGATCAATATGTGGTAACTCACTTTCGTCAGCGTTTTTTAAAGCCGTTGTTCGCAATTCAGTCATCCAAGCTGGTTCTTCATGTTCTAGTGAAAAAGCGGTGACTTCGTCAAGATAATCCATTAGATTTACTTTTTTCATTTATCTTGTCCTCCTTACGCTTCTTCTTTGTAATCAATACCTAATTCTTGGCTGATACCAGCATAGCCTTCTGTTTCTAAACGTTTTGCCAAATCAGCCCCACCGGTTTTCACAACGCGGCCTTCCATCATGATATGAACAACATCTGGCGTGATATAGTTCAATAAGCGTTGGTAATGGGTAATAATTAACGCACCAAAGTTCTCACCTCGCATTTCATTAACCCCTTTAGAAACTACTTTTAACGCATCGATATCTAAGCCTGAATCAATTTCATCTAAAATGGCAAACGTAGGCTCTAACATCAATAATTGTAAAATTTCATTTCGTTTTTTCTCGCCGCCAGAAAACCCTTCGTTTAAGTAACGCTCAGCCATTTCTTCAGGCATATTTAATAATTCCATTTTGCTATCTAATTTTTTTAAGAACTGCATGACTGACATTTTGTTGTCTTCGTCACGTTTTGCATTGATTGCTGCACGCATGAATTCAGCATTGGTAATCCCTGGAATTTCACTTGGGTATTGCATTGCTAAGAATAAGCCTAGGCGAGCGCGTTCGTCTACTTCTAAATCTAAAACGTTGACGCCGTCAAATAGAATTTCTCCTTCTGTGACTTCATAGTTAGGATTTCCCATAATTGCTGCTGATAAAGTAGATTTACCAGTTCCATTAGGCCCCATAATTGCATGGATTTCTCCAGTATTAATTGTTAAATCGACTCCTTTTAGAATCTTTTTATCTTCAATTGATACGTGTAAATTTTTGATTTCTAACACAGACATGTACAATTCCCTCCAACTTGTTTTAATCGTTTTTCCGTTCTCACTCATTTTAGCCTAATTGAGAATGAATCGCAAATTACAATTGCTAAAAATAACAACTCTTATCATCAAATTTTAGGATTCAATTTGTGAAGGAAAATTTTAAAAGGCTGATATTTCAAAGTTTCTCTATATTTTTAAGTGATCCTCCCTACACAAAGAAAAAAATTCTGGTAGAATAAAAAAATTTATTAAAGAAAGCGTTTTCTTAAATAATTACTTTAGAATGACTTTCGCAAAGAGAGCGTTGAGATACGCCTTCCTCATCTATACAAAAAAATCCAGAGCATTTGCTTCTCTGGATTCAATAATTTTTATTAGTGATTGGTTTTATACTTCTAAAAGTTCTTGTTCTTTTTCAGCAGTAATCGCATCGATATTTTTGATGCTATCGTCTGTTAATTTTTGAACATCTTTTTCAAATGAACGTAATTCATCTTCAGTGATGTCGCCATTTTTTTGAGCTTTTTTCAACTCATCCATTGCATCACGACGAACGTTACGGACAGCAACTTTTGAGTTTTCCGCTTCTTTTTTCACGTCTTTGGCTAATTCTTTCCGACGTTCTTCCGTTAATTGTGGAATCACTAAACGGATGACATTTCCATCATTGGTTGGACTAATGCCGATATCACTCATTTGAATAGCTTTTTCAATGTCAGCGATAGAATTTTTGTCAAACGGTGTAATCATTAATACACGTGCTTCTGGGATATTGATACTTGCTAATTGGTTAACTGGTGTTGGTGCACCATAATATTCTACTTGAATACGATCTAATAGACTTGCGTTCGCACGACCAGCACGAATTTGACCTAATTCACGGCGTAAGCTCTCTTCCGCTTTTGTCATTTTTTCTTTGGCTGTTGCTAAAACTTCTTTAGACATTCTTTATTTCCCCCTTACAGTTGTTCCGATATTTTCACCAAGGATGGCACGACGGATATTTCCTGCTTCATTTAGGTTAAAGACAACTAAAGGAATATCGTTATCCATACTTAATGAGCTTGCTGTTGAATCCATTACTTGCAGCCCTTTAGAAATAACATCTAAATGTGTTAGTTCTTCAAATTTTGTCGCTGTTTCATCCACACGTGGATCTGCAGAATAAACACCATCAACATTGTTCTTCGCCATTAAGATGACGTCCGCATCCACTTCTGCAGCTCGTAAAGCAGCCGTTGTATCTGTCGAGAAGTAAGGATTTCCTGTTCCTCCGGCAAAAATAACAACGCGGCCTTTTTCTAAATGACGTTCTGCACGACGACGAATGTATGGTTCTGCAATTTGACGCATTTCAATTGATGTTTGAACACGTGTAGGCACACCAAGATTTTCTAATGTATCTTGCAATGCTAAGGCATTCATCACAGTAGCTAACATGCCCATATAATCTGCTTGTGCACGTTCCATGCCCATTTGAGCACCAATTTGTCCACGCCAGATGTTTCCGCCGCCAACCACGATGGCCATTTCGATACCTAATTCATGGACCTCTTTAATTTCTTGGACGATTTCTTTAATGACTGGTGGTTTAATGCCAAAACCGTCTTCTCCGGCTAGCGCTTCTCCACTTAACTTTAATACGACACGTTGATACTTAGGTTTAACCATCATAATTCCCTCCAAGATTCTCTAAAAATCATTCAATTCCTCATTTAGATGACTTTTCACCAAAATGATTTTTTAGACCAAGCAGTGCGATCCACTGGTTTTGCCTAAAAAAAGGGAGCGCATATCAAAGTTATGCGTTCCCAAATGGCTGAAAGACTGCCTTGAATCAAGCAGTAATCAATTTATGCAGCTTCCTTTGGGGAGCGCTGTCTGTTTAGATACTTATGATTCACGGCTTTTCAACCGAGCGTTTGATGCTCTTAGTTTTTCATTTGGCTCATTACTTCATCCGCAAAGTTATCTTCACGTTTTTCGATACCTTCGCCAACTTCAAAACGTACGAATGATTTCACTTCGCCGCCTTTAGAAGCAACAAATTTTTCGACAGTCATATCTGGATCTTTAACAAATGGTTGGTCAACCAAAGCGATTTCTGCTTTGAATTTTTGTAGACGACCAACAACCATTTTTTCAACGATATTTGCTGGTTTACCTTCGTTTAATGCTTGTTCAGTTAACACAGCTTTTTCGTGTTCTAATTCTTCTTGAGGAATTTGAGATTCGTTGACATAGCGAGGGTTGATTGCCGCGATGTGCATAGCAACATCTTTCGCTACTTCTTCGTCAGTTGTGCCATCGATAACTGTTAATACAGCAATACGGCCACCCATGTGTAAGTAAGCGCCAAATGCAGCATTGTCAGCTTTTTCGACAACTTCAAAACGACGGAAGCTGATTTTTTCACCGATAACAGTTGTTGCTTCGATTAAATCAGATTCGATTGTGCCTTTTTCAGTTTTAATAGCCATTGCTTCTTCCATCGTAGCTGGTTTGTTTTCAGCAACTTTAGTCGCAATATCTTTAACTAAATCTTGGAACATTTCGTTTTTAGAAACGAAGTCAGTTTCTGAGTTTACTTCAACGATTGCTGCAACGTTACCTACAGTTGCTACGTTTGCTAAACCTTCAGCCGCAATGCGGTCATTTTTCTTCGCTGCTTTAGCCATACCATTTTCACGTAAAAAGTCTACGGCTTTTTCCATGTCGCCTTCTACTTTTACTAATGCTTTTTTAGCGTCCATCATTCCAACGCCAGTCATATCGCGTAATTCTTTTACCATTTTAGCTGTAACGTCTGCCATTATTTGTGTCCTCCTCGGATATTATCAATTCTTTTTAAAAAAGCTATCTCAAAGGAGAATCAGGCTTTTTGTCGCCTAGCCTTTGAGACAGCTCCGTAATCATTATTATTCAGCTGATTCGTTGTTTCCTTCAACAACATCAACGATTTCTTCGATTGAAGTTGCTTCTGGTGTTTCTTCAACGAATAACTCTTCAGTTGCTTGGTCTTCCCCTTGGTTACCTTCGATGAAAGCATCAGCCATTTTAGCAGTGATTAATTTCACGGCGCGGATTGCATCATCATTTGAAGGGATTACAACATCGATCTCATCAGGATCACAGTTTGTATCAACCATTGCAACGATTGGAATGTTTAATTTGTGTGCTTCTTGAACAGCAATGCGTTCTTTACGTGGGTCAACGATGTACATTACATCTGGAATTCTTGGCATATCAGCGATACCACCTAAGAATTTTTCTAAACGTTCACGTTCTTTGTTTAAGCCAGCAACTTCTTTCTTAGGTAAAACTTCGAAAGTGCCGTCTTCTTCCATTGCATTGATTTTTTTCAAGCGAGCAATACGTTTTTGGATTGTATCCCAGTTAGTTAACGTACCACCTAACCAACGATGGTTTACATAGTATTGACCAGCGCGGATTGCTTCATCTTTGATTGCTTCTTGTGCTTGTTTTTTAGTTCCTACGAATAAAGCAACGCCGCCTTCTTCTGCAACGTTTTTCATGTAATCGTAAGCTGCATCTACTAATTTCACTGTTTTTTGTAAGTCAATGATGTAGATACCGTTTCTTTCTGTGAAGATATATTTCTTCATTTTTGGGTTCCAGCGACGAGTTTGGTGACCAAAGTGTACGCCGGCTTCTAGTAATTGTTTCATAGAAATTACTGCCATGTTGTGTTTCCTCCAGTTTGGTTTTTATTTTCCTCTTCTTTTCGTCAACTCCTTGAAGAACTACCGTAGTAGCACCACTTCGCAGATGGAAAAGAATGTGGATTTCGTGTGTGAAAATCACACCTTTAACAGTATAAGATATTTTCAGAAAAATAGCAAGCCTTAAAACAAGAAATGTCGCTCCTACTGCGCTTGCCAAACAAGATGACATTCTTCGTTTCCCGTTTCATCGATGGTTCGCTTTTGTTGGACAAAGCCTTGTTTTTGATAAAAGGCATAAGCTGCTTGATTTTCCCTGTAAACAGCCAAAGATAAGAGGTCCTGTTCTTCTTTTGCTACTTGCAGTAATTTCTGACCGATGCCCTTCCCTTGAAACGCTTTTTTTATAAAAATTCCTGCGATATAGTTATCCATTAAGCCTAAAAACCCAATTATCTGACCCTCTTCTTCCGCTAAGATCAGTGTTGCTTTTGGTAACGCAGCGCGGACAAATGCCTTATTTTCTTGCCAATAAGTTGGTGCGACAAATGGATGAGCTTCTAGATTCGTTTGCAGCCAAATAGTCATAATGGTTTCTAATTCTTTTTCTGTTAACTGGGTTGTCTTTTTGATAGTCAGCATTTTTTGACACTCGTTTCTGTTATTGATTATTTTCAAAATAAAACATTAACACGCCCGCTGCGATAGCGACATTCAATGATTCTGCTTGACCTTTCATTGGAATATAAAGATTTTTCGTGGTTTCTGCTAACAATTCTGGCGAAACCCCGCTACCTTCATTGCCTAAAATCAACGCATAATTTTCCACTGCCTCTTGTTCATAATAAGCAATCGCAGCTTCATTTAGTTCTGTACCGAAAACTGGTAGACCTTGCTTCTTGAATGCCTGAACCACTTCAGTCAACTCTCGTTGGAGAACTGGTAAATGATAGTGGCTTCCCTGCATTGAGCGCAACACTTTTGTATTGTAAATATCTGCTGTGCCTTTGCCTAAAATCACACCTGCTAAACCTGCTGCATCAGCTGTGCGAATCATCGTACCAACATTACCAGGGTCTTGGATATTATCTAAAAGTAACCAACCACCTTTAAAAGAAAGCGACTGCTCTTGTTGCGTTTCCAAGGTGACAATTGCCAAAATTCCTTGTGAAGTTGGCAGCTCCGACAAGCTATTTAAAACCTCATCACTTACAAAAATTAATTTTTCTGTTTCTTGTTCAGCTAACCAAGTTCCCCATTCTTGTTGACCTCTTTGGTTAAACAAAATCCACTGAACATCGGCGTTGGCCTTCACAGCTTCTTCAACTAAATGAAATCCTTCTATTATATATTGGTTCAGTTCTTCTCGGTACTTCTTTTTGTGTAATTTTTTCCATTCTTTTAATTGGTTATTTTTCGTTGATGTAATTTCTTTCATAAGTCACCTCGCCTTTGTATTATAGCATGCTTCTAGCTTGCTTGGATACTTGCTAGAACCAAGAAAAATCGCTATCATAAAGAAAAAAGCAAAGGAAGTGTCTCTCATGGAAAAACTAAGAATGAATGTACAAGGGCGTGTCCAAGGTGTTGGCTTCCGCTACATGACCAAAATGGTGGCAGATCAATTAGGTGTCACTGGTTCAGTGAGAAACGAAGACGACGGGTCCGTTTCAATCACAGCAATTGCACCTGAAGACATAATGGAAACATTTATCAAAAAAATCAAAGATTCCCCCAGTCCAGCGGGACGTGTAACGTATGTTGATATTCAAGAAGACCCTTTGTTAGAAGAAACGGAACAATTTAAAGTGATTCAATAAACTTACTTTCTAACGATTGATTTCTTTGGGAAGAAGCCTTGAACAGCAAGTAGTTCCTGCTTTTTATTGATTTTTGTAAGAGCTTCTTTTCGATTTTGATTGAAAAAGAGCGCTGTTTCAAGTATAGTTAACCATGTAAAAATTTTTTAGAAAAGGACCGAATTACATGCGTAAATTAAACCGATGGCTTTACGGCTCTGGCTTACTATTTTTAGTAATGTTTTTATCAGGCTGTGTGAAAACAGGAGCAGATGGACAACCAACTGGTGAAGGTTTTGTCTATAACTTCCTTGTTTTACCGATGAGTAATGCAATTACTTATCTTGTCGATAACTTTAATTGGAACTATGGTTGGGCGATTATTTTTATCACCATTATTGTACGGATCATTATTTTACCGTTAGGCTTACATCAATCGAAAAAAAGCTTTATCCAAACGGAAAAAATGCAAGCAATCAAACCTCAAGTGGATGTTGCACAAGCAAAAATGAAACAAGCAAGTACGCGTGAAGAACAAATGGCCGCACAAGCAGAACTACAAAGGATTTATAAAGAAAACAATGTGAGTATGGTTGGCGGAATTGGTTGTTTGCCTTTATTAATTCAAATGCCTATTTTCTCTTCTCTGTTCTTTGCTGCTCGTTATACAAAAGGTATTGCCACGGCAAGCTTCTTAGGAATGAATTTAGGGCAACCAAATATGATTTTAGTGGCATTAGCTGGTTTAGCCTATTTAGCTCAAGGTTATATTTCAATGATTGGTATTCCTGAAGAACAAAAGAAAACAATGAAATCAATGCTGATTGTTTCACCATTAATGATTGTTTTCATGTCCTTTAGCTCACCTGCAGGCGTAGCGCTTTACTGGGTAGTTGGTGGTATTTTCACATGTATTCAATCTGCCATCACAAATATCCTCTTACGTCCAAGAATTAAAAAACAAGTACAAGAAGAATTGAAAAATAACCCACCAAAACAAGTGGTTACTCCTATTAAGGATGTGACACCAAAAGAAACAAACAAAGTAACACAAAAAACGAACCAACCAAAAGCAAACGGCAATAAAGGTCGCAATGCTGGAAAACAAAAACGTAAATAAAAAAAGGATCGCCGTT